>JBFHGR010000047.1:0-24964 GCA_041583015.1 Parvicella sp.
AAATTTTCAAAACTGATTACTCCTCCGTACGAATTAGTCCTTACATCTGCAAATACAGGTAAAGTCGTTACATATTGATATTTTTCAGTAGAAAGTAAACTAGATGATTTATTATTATAGAAAATATTAACCTTCAAATTTGGAGTTATAGCATAGGTAATACCAAATCTGGTATTTAAATCTAAATACGATGTATCTTTTTTATACAAATCGAATTTCGCATCAATACCAAATGAAGATTTAAACAAATAAGGGTATTTAAATTGAATATTTAAATTTTGAGTTAGCGGCAATAATTTTCTCCAATTTAAATCAATTAGCTCTCCCTTTTTTAAAGCGTTATACAATTTTATTTTCGCGTCTCCAGTAATATTTATACTACCATTATCAGAAGGAAGCACCCCCAGAATAGCATTAAAGGAATTGGCATTTTTCTCCTTTAAGTAAATATAAATTTTTGCCTTATTATTTATAAACTCATACTCAGAAAGTTTCACTAAATCATAATATACGAGTTCCTTAATTTCTTTTTCGATATTGTCTATTTTTTTTATTGAGAATAGATCTCCATGGTGCAAGTCAACAATATTCTCGATGAGTTTGGCATCAATTTGCGATTCACTTTTTACTAAAATCTCCTCTAAACTAATCAAGGGACCAGGCTCTGTATCAATACGTCCATTTAAAGTTGCTCCACTCCAAGACAAATCAGTTATTTGACATTTTACAAATGGATATCCATTGTTTTCGTAGTAGGACAATATCGACTCTATTAAATTTCGGATTTTTTGGGGATTCAATAAAATTCTTCTATTCCAAAACTCCATTCCTTCCGTTTCTTGAATCGCTAATTTAGTATTAGGCCCAAAACTTAATTGACTAAAATCAAACTGATTACCTAAATAAAAATAAACTTTTGCTGTCTTTAAAGAATCGTTTTTAACAACACTATCTATTTGGCAAGTCAGATAACCCATTTCGACAAGATCAAGTCTTTTGGTATTACATAATGCATTGAAATTCTTAAAATTGGCGTTTTTCTCCAACCATTTTGCTTCTGACTGACTCAATCCAAAAACCTCAATAGCATTAATTTTCTGACTAACCCCATCAATAACTGATGATAAAATGAGTAGAAGAAATATAAAACGCATGTACATAGAACGAAATAAATCAATAATTATTGAATACATATCAAACACGCTAAAAATATTAAATAATGGACGTTTTTAGTCAAAAAAAAGGTTATTTCATTTCAAATTGTTAAAAACATTCACTTATAAATCCTTGGTCATGTGCTAAAAAGTTATAATTTTGGTACACGCAAAGGAAATTAGTCGAAATCACTTTTAAAAGCATCATTATGAAATTATTATTCTCAGCATTAGCAATTAGTTTACTATCTTTAAGTTTTAATTCTTGTGCATCTCACCAAAGTTGTCCAGCATATTCAGATTCAATTGAAAAAGGCATAAAGTTTGATAATCCAAATCAAGAAATAAAAGAAATCAATACTGAAAACGTTTAGTTTTCTAAAATTAATTATCATGAAAAACTTTAAATACTTCCTTTTTGTCTTAACTATTGCACTAATCACTTCTTCTTGCGGATTGTTTAGAGGTGGCGGAGGTGGTGGACATTGTCCAGCATACGGAACTAGTATAGACAACAATATTCACAATGATATTAACAATGCTGAAGAATTGACAGATAGATTTTCTGCAAGAATGTAAGTACTTTTACATAAAGATATTTAAAGACCAATCAGTTGATTGGTCTTTTTTTGTGTATATTTGATTTGGGAATTCACTTCCAATTTAATGACAAAATTAAAATTCATATTATTGTTTAACATGCTTACATGTTTTGCATTTGCTCAATTACCTGCAAAGCAAGTCAATTCTGTGGCATTAAAAACCGAAGTTTACGGTGGAGTTGTCCTACACACAAGTGGTTGGGGAGCCAATTTGAATTACACTAAATTTAAAACTGTAAACACCAAGCGAATGTTTATACTAGATATGGTTTCTATGAAGCATTCCAAAGAAATCAAAATACAAGGATACGTGGATCAAAATTCTAAAGATTTTGTTTATGGTAAATTAAACGGTTTTTTTGTTACAAGAGTTGGGTACGGGATGAAATATACCGCATATGAAAAATCCAGAGACAAAGGAGTAAATATATTTTGGCATTGGAATATAGGTCCTTCAATTGGATTTTTAAAACCTGTCTATTTAGATGTAGTAAACATCGCTTCGAATGGCAGAATTAGCACACCTACTCAAGAGCCTTACAACCCAGAAAAACACAATCTTGGAAACATTTACGGCAGGACTAAAGGTATTAGAGGTCTAGCAGAAACAGATATTATACCTGGAGGTTTTGCTAAGTTAGGTTTAGAATTTGAATATAATGACGACAGAGAATTTATTAGAGCAATTTCAGTTGGTATGGCCTTAGATGTTTATCCGAAAAAAGTTGAAATTATGGCCTATGCAGAAAATACATTCATATTCCCATCTCTTTACATTAATGTAATGATTGGTAAAAGATATTTTTAGTATAACTTTGTCAATAATTCGAAAATTATTTCAGTTATAGATGAGTGAAACAATTCCACAACAAGAAAGAATTCGCAAGCCAAAATGGCTTAAAGTAAAATTACCTACAGGAGAAAACTTCAAAAAGGTAAGGGGACTTGTAGACGAGCATAAATTACACACAATTTGTGAAAGCGGCAGTTGTCCTAATATGGGAGAATGCTGGGGTGAAGGTACTGCTACCTTTATGATACTTGGTAATATATGTACACGTTCTTGTGGTTTCTGCGCTGTAGTTACCGGTAAACCGTTACCTGCAGACCTAGCCGAGCCATCAAGAGTTGCTGAAAGTGTTAAGTTAATGCAGATCAAGCATGCTGTAATCACTTCGGTGGATAGAGATGACTTAGAAGATGGCGGTTCAATTATTTGGTCAGCTACAGTAAGAAAAATCAGACAAGAATCTCCAAACACAACTTTAGAAACTTTAATCCCTGATTTTGGTGGAAAATGGAATAACCTACAAAGAATCATCGATATTGCTCCAGAAATAGTTTCTCACAACTTAGAAACAGTGAGAAGATTAACCAAAGAAGTGCGTATCCAAGCAAAGTATGACAGAAGTTTAGATGTTTTACTACGATTGAAAAAAGGTGGGATGAGAACAAAATCTGGTGTCATGCTAGGTTTAGGAGAAACCGAAGAAGAAGTCCTAGAAACAATGGATGATTTAAGAAGCGTAAAAGTAGACATCTTAACATTGGGACAATATTTACAACCTACACCTAAACACCTTGCAGTACAAGAGTTTATAACGCCAGAGAAATTTGAAGAATATAAAGAAATTGGACTAAAAAAAGGTTTTAGATTTGTTGAAAGCGGACCGTTGGTAAGGTCTTCTTACCATGCCGAAAAGCATTTGTTCTAAATTCACAATTGAACCGATCAACACGTTTGAAGAAATATTATTTTACTTATTCTAGAAGTATTGAAGAATTAGTGAGATTTTTTTTTGATACCTTTACCTATATAAATTTATAGATTATGAGAAAGATTAGAGTGGCTATAAATGGTTTTGGAAGAATCGGAAGAGTATTCACAAGAACATTGGTTAACCAAAGTGATATTGAACTTGTTGCCGTTAATGATTTAACTGATAACGAAACACTAACACATTTATTAAAATATGACTCTGTACATAGAGCATTCCCAGGAGAAGTTTCACTTTCTGCTGAGGGAATATCAATTAATGGAAATATTGTAAAAGTATTTGCTGAAAGAGATCCTGCAAATTTACCTTGGAAAGAATTGGACATTGATATAGTAATAGAGTCTACAGGAATATTTAGAACAAGAGCAACTGCCTCTAAGCACATTGATGCTGGAGCAAAAAAGGTGATTATCTCTGCACCAGCCAAAGGAGGAGGCGTTCCAGGCTATGTCATGGGAGTAAATGACGACACCATTGACATGAATGAAACAGTATTGAGCAACGCTTCATGTACTACAAACTGTGCGGCTCCTATGGTTCAGATATTAAATGAAATTTGTGATATTGAAACAGGTTTTATCACAACTGTACACTCTTATACAGGTGATCAAAACTTACACGATTCACCTCACAAAGATTTAAGAAGAGCAAGAGCAGCGGCTGTTTCTATCATTCCTACTAGTACTGGCGCAGCAGATGCCATAGCAGAAATTTTCCCTGCATTAAAAGGAAAAATGGATGGAAGAGGAATCAGAGTTCCAGTTTCTGATGGCTCCTTAACAGAATTAACTTGTACAGTAAATAATATTAAAACTGTAGAGGAAATTAACGCGGCATTCAAAAAAGCAGCAAATGGTAGATTGAAAGGATTACTTGAATACAATGAAGACCCAATAGTGTCATGTGATATTGTAGGCAATCCACATTCTTGTATATTTGATAGTGAACTTACAACTGTAGTAGGAAACCAAGTTCAATTAATAGGCTGGTATGATAACGAGTTTGGTTATTCCAATAGGTTAACCGATATGATTTTGAAAATATCTAAATAAAAAAATGGGAGCAATTATTGCTCCCATTTTTTTTGTACTAATTTCTTTCCATCAAAAACAGCGTAGGTAAAGTGGTTTAACCAATCCCCAAGATTTATATACTTACTTCCGTTAGGCAAATCATAATCTATAGGTAAATGTCTATGTCCAAAAACAAAATATTTGGCATCCACTTCTTTTGATTTATCTTTACAGTAAGTCACTAACCATTCATTTTCTTCCCCCAAAAATACTTGAGGCTCCTTTTCTTTGCCCCTGCTTTTTCTAGACCAATAATCCGCCATTCCTATCCCAAGATTGGGATGCAACCTTGCAAAGCACCATTGACAAAGTTTATTTGCAAAAACCTTCTTTAAGAATTTGTAACCTTTATCTCCTGGCCCTAATCCGTCTCCATGACCGATAAAAAAATGCGTCCCCATCAAATCAAAAGATTGCTCCTTTCTGTAAATTTTAACTCCAAGTTCTTTCTCAAAATAATCAAACATCCACATATCGTGATTTCCTATAAAGAAGATAACCTCAATACCAGCATCCACCAATTGTGCAATTTTTCCTTGTAGCCTTATAAAACCTTTGGGCACTGCATGCTTATATTCAAACCAAAAATCAAAAATATCTCCCACTAAGAATATTTTCTCAGCATCTTTTGAGGCCATATCAAGCCATCGAACAATGCTATCTTCTCGTTTTCTACTTTCTTCATGACTAGGTACTCCTAGATGAAAGTCTGATGCAAAATATATTTTCTTCTTACTCTCCAATTGTTTAAGGTTTTATGTTTTTAACCATTTTAAACGGATTTAACTCATTAAAATTAAGCACAAATCTTATTCTCTGCATAAACGTTACACCATGATAATCAAGTGTTGATTTTATATCTTCTGAGTAAAACAAAGGGATGTAAATTTCAAAAATATCTTTTCTAATTGGAATATAAAACCCTCCATCATATTGAAACCTTACTTGATCTGATGTCTGTCCATTACTATTTGTTATCCTAGCAGGATGAACTCCCGCATCTGCAAACACACCTAAAGGTAATCCAATGGGCACTTCAATTTTCACGTTTAAAGAAGCTAACCAAGAATTACTCGACCCTATAGCATAGAATGAATTAACCTTAAAATCTCCTTGCGTTCCCGTGGTCTGTTGATTTGTCATATCTGGATACCCCTGATCTCTCCCTAATAAAGTATGATCATACAAATAATCTGACGCTCCATTCTGACCTGATAAGGACCAATTATACTTAGTTGTAGTAGCACCATTTCTTTCTATAGTCTGAGCGGCAAATAACCTTACTTCAATTCCTTTCAAATCTACATTGTAATTTTTACGAAATTTTGCTTCCATTGATACCCCTGTAAACGTTCCATAATTCAATGATTTCAGAGATATTACATCAAATTGAATAGATGCAGGTTTTAAAATTTGTTTATTCTTAACAGTGTATCTTACATTTACTGCATTGGTAATATCAGTATTAAATAATGAAATGGCTTCACTAAGGTTAACACCTCTTACCAATAGATTATGCTTGGCCTTTCTAAGGTTATAGTTATTCAATTCTAAATCTGCAGAAACTTCATGTCTTTGCCATTGCTGATAATTTGTCACTTCTGTTTCCTGGCTAAATACTTGGTCCTCAAAAAACATGGTATTTTCAATTGTTTCTGTAGAAAACGCCTTAAAGTTATATCCAAAAGTCAATTTTCTAATGATACTTTCATTTCCATATACATTATACTTTAAATCTCCAATACCTACTAATTTCTTACTTCCAAAAGCATACATTGGTGCTACCAACCATTCTAATTTTCGTTCTGGAATAGCGGTATTATAAAATGCTGCTCCCAACATGAATTTGTCCTGCGCATTCCAACCAAAAGCTGGAGCATAATAAACTTGTGATTCTTTAGGATTCTCAAAACTTCCCAAAAACTTAAATTTAACAGGCTCTGTTTTCTTGAAAATCCCAGACGTTTTGGATTGGTCATCTTTCCTATTTACTGTGGGCATATCCATGGATGCGTCCAGCATAACCATATCAGCATCTGCCTTAGGAATTGTAATGGTCTTTTTGGTATCAAACCCAAATAGCCAAATTGGTGGAGATTGCACACCTTTACTAAAAGATGTAATAGACACAGGCGCATTAATTGTTCCTTTGTTTTTAATGGTAATTTCTAAGGAGTCCCCTTTACTTTTTACTTTGGAAATACCATAATCTATTTTTTTTGTTGTCTTAATAAAATCATCAAAAAGCCAACTTAACTCCTCTCCAGAGACTTCTTCAAAAACCTTTTGAACATCTTCTGGTTGTGGATGTTTAAACTTCCATTTTTCAAAATAAGCTTGCATACATGAATCAAACATTTCATCACCTAAATAGGCCAATAGATAATCAAAACCTATCCCTGTTTTTCCATATACAATAGTTCCATAATTAGTAGGTGTAAATAAATCAGAACGTGTTTGAATAGCCTGATCGTAATTTCTTCTGGCATTGAAAACATAGCCAATATCATACATTCCTCTAGGTCCGTATTGATCCAAACCTACTTTCTTCATTAAACCACTTGGTAATCCAAAATCCATTTTTGAATCCGGATACTTGGTTTCTGTATACCTATTTTCTGTAAATGTATTCAGACCTTCGTCCATCCAAGCATTTTCTCTTTCATTAGATCCTAATATTCCATAGAACCAGTTGTGTCCAACTTCATGAACTATTACTTGCTCCAATGCTTGAGCTGTATATGACTCGCCTATTACTGTCACATTGGGATATTCCATTCCTCCCCCAGCACTAATGCTTCCATCTACAGCGGTAACATGATTGTAGGGATAATCTCCCGTCCATAGCGAATAATAGTAAGTTGCATCGTTAAGATACTCTATAGATTTGGACCAAAGGCCTGCTTCATTATTGGTAAACATTGCCCAAGTGGTAACCTTTCTTTTAGAATGCGGCAATTCTACTTCACCTTTCAACACATTGTATCTTTTATCGGCAAACCATGCAAAATCGTGTACATTCTCTTGATGATAGTGAAGCGTTTTAGTTTCTAAACTGCTTTCAGGAAACGTCATGATTGGTCTTCCTGCTTTATTTCTTGGAAAAGAATTATCGGCAATCATTTTTTCCGTTTTTGCCACAATACCATCCAAAAACGCAATTTCATTCTCTCCATTTACCAAATCACCAGTTGCACCGACTACGTAATTTTTGGGTAGTGTAATTTTCACGTCATAATTACCATACTCGCTAAAAAACTCTCCTTGACTCAAATAAGGAATTGGATGCCAACCAGCAGTATCATATACCGCTGGCTTTGGAAACCATTGGGTAATTTGATAAGATTCTCCAATGTGGCCTAACCTAGAGTAAATTCCCTTAGGTATCTTTACTCTAAAAGGTGTTTTGATTAGCACTGACTTGCTTGGTAGCAATGCTTCAGGCAATTCAATTTTAATAATATCCTGCTGTTCTTCGTAATAAGTATAAGAAACTTTTTTACCGTCAATTTGAAAATTCAAACTATCAATGTATCCTCTATCTATTGCATCGGCAAAGTGAAAAGCTATCTCTCCGTTCTCATCCAACTGCGTAGCCAAAGCAGAACCATTGTCTCTATAGGCATTAGGCCATATATGAAGAATAATATAAGTTAAATTATCTTTGGAGTTGTTGATGTATTCTATTTCCTCAACTCCATTTAGGAAATGATTTTTATCGTCAAGTGTCACCTCAATGGTAGTGTTAACTTGCTGTTGGAAGTAGGTCTTCTGTCCAAAAGTATTCAGTAGTGCTATTGACCCGAGTAATAAAAAGAAATATTTCATCTGTTAATTTTAATCTTGCGAAGATAAATAAACCTAGTTATTATATTTGCCATAATCAATTATAAAAAATTATGTCTAAAACAGTTATACTATCGAAAGATGCGCCATCTCCTATTGGGCCATACAGTCAAGCCATCCTAAAAGGAGATACACTATATGCAAGTGGTCAAATTGCTATCAACCCAGTTACTGATGAATTAATTCTTGATTCTATCCCATCAGAAACACACCAAGTAATGAAAAATATAGAAGCGGTTCTAAAAGCTGCAGATATGACATTTGACAATATTGTAAAGTGCAGCATTTTTCTTAGTGACATGGGCAACTTTGGTTTGGTTAACGATGTTTACGGCAGTTACTTTAGTAGTAATTTTCCGGCAAGAGAAACTGTACAGGTATCTTGCTTGCCTAAAAATGTGAATGTTGAAATCAGTTTTATCGCGATAAAATAAAGTGTTAGCACCAGAGGATAATATAGACTTTAACAAAAAAAGTATTGTTTATGAAAACAATACTTATAGACAGTTTGAGAACATACTCAAATGGTATAAATATTGGGAATTGCTTTCATGTTTTATTATTTTCACATTATTACTTGGCGCACTTAATCTAACTCCATATCTGGTTAGTTTTCTACTAATCTTTGAAAGTGATTATACAGGAACTTTTCTTTCCCCTGAATTTTATGACAATTATATCTTTATTGTAGTATATTTAGCACTGATAATTTCCACATATCAGGTCTACAAGTCTATTGATAATAAAGTTGAAAATCAAAAAATAGGCAAAAGATTTTATATTTTTCAGATGACAAAAATTGTGATATACCTTTGGTCTCAATTTAATTTATTATTAGTTTTTGCCATTATAGGATTTATAAAAATGGGTATTGTCATCTATTATACAAAAACAAAATCATTTAAATAATTATGGAAGTATTAGACAATTTGGATATCGAACAAGAAAACAAAAAACCAAGCACATTATTGAATGTTATGTGTATTTTAGGTTATGTTGCTAATGGATTTTGGATACTAATAAGTTTAATTGTACTTGCCGCAGGTGATTCTATATTATCTGAATTTCTACCAGAATCAACGGTAAACTCGGAAGAAATTATTACAGCTATTTACACCGGTTTTGTATTATTTCTATTGCTTTTATTATTGTAATAGCATTAAACTATAATAAATAAGCTATTATTTTTTACCTGCAATTGCCTCTAGCATTGTGTCTGGTTGCAAAAACTTTTTCGCTACATCCTTTAATTCTAATGGAGTGACTGTATTTATTACACTTATATATTTTTGAAAAAAGGACAAGTCTTCTCCAAGAAAATTAACACCTTTAAATTGCTGTGCTAAAGAAAATGCTCCATCAGAGGCTTTTAATATCGAACCTAAAATGTAATTTTTCACAACGGATAATTCATCCTCAGAAATCAATTCTTCAGAAAGTCTAGTGAGTTCCTTATAAATCTCAATTAGCGTATTATTTGTAACGTCTGCTCCAACTTCCGTAGCAATAGTAAACACACATGCATTCTTCATATAACTAACGCTAGAACCAATTCCATATGTATAGCCTTTGTCTTCTCTGATATTAGACATTAATCTAGAACCAAAGTATCCACCAAAAACTGTGTTTATAATTTTCAACTTAAAATACGCTTCCGAACCATAATCTACATCTAACAATTTACCCACTCTGATCCCCGACTGAATAGCACCTTCTTTTTCGTGAAAATACTTACCTATTTGATTATTCAAAACAGGAAGTTCCAATATCGATTTCTTCCCTAACTGCATTTTACCAAAAGATTTATTCAATGATTCAAAAATGCTGTCATCAAATTTACCACTTACAATTATAGAACAATTGGACGCTTTGTAGAAATCGTTATAAAAATCAGATAAATCTGCTGCTGTAATTTCCTCAAAATGATGCAACTCTGTTCTTCCTGCATAATAATGATCTCCATACAGTTGTTGAGAGAATAATCTTCTTACAAGCACATCTACTTTCTCTTGATTAACAGTGAATTTTTGTTTTGAATTTGTCAAATAAATATCTACTTCTCTCGCTGGAAAAACCGCATCTAAAATAACCTCTTCGAATAGCGGCAATACTTCATCTAATTTCTTGGTCAAAGTAAATAAGGTGACACTACTGTGGTCTATACTATAAGTACTTTCTAAAAATGCTCCATGAAAATCAATGGCCTCATTCAATATTCCAGGCTCCTTTGTACTAGACGCCTCTCCAATAATTTCATTCACCGCTTTGGCTACTAATGGATTTTTGCCTTCATTTCTACTTACAGCAAAGAGTAGTTCTATTTGTACTGCATCTTGACTTCCTAAATTAAAAGCATTAACCTCTATTCCATTGTCTAAAACATACTTAGAAGGACTTGGGAATTTCACCTCTGAAATGGTCTTAATTTCTGGTGCTGTTGTTCTTGAAAATTCCATATTTACTTTTTCTTTGCTTTATAATTCAAAACTGAACAATTCTCTTTGTTAAACATTTCCTGTGCAACTCGCTGAACATCTTCTTGTGTTATACACAGATATTTATCAACCTCTTGATTAATATTCTCAGCATTGCCTAAAAGTTCATAAAAACATAAACTCATCGCCTTATTTAAAACACTCATTTCACCAAAAACATTAGAACTCTCTACTTTATTTTTTACTTTTTCCAATTCTCTTTCCGAGACCAATTCTGTTTTAATTTTGTCAATGGCATTCCATATTAAATCCTGCGCTTCCTTTAATGAAACTCCTTCAGCAGGATTACCCGAAAAAACGAACAAACCTTTTTCCATACTACCAGAAACATAAGCATGAATATCATTGAATTTCGGATTATCCATCACATATTCTTTGTACAATCTAGCAGATTGACCACGTGACAACACATCTGAAATTAAATCAGCGACATAATAATCCTTGCTTCTCCTTTCTGGCATATGAAAAGCCATATAAAGAGCATCATTAGGCACATCCCTTTCTACTGTCAACTCCCTATACTCATCTTGTTTCGGTTCTTCTGGTAGGCTGCGTTCGTATTTTGTTCTTGCATCAATTCCTCCAAACCATTTTTCAGAAAGTGATTTCACCAATTCTAGATCCAAATCTCCGGCTACGCAAAGGATTGCATTTTGTGGTCCGTAGTGTTTATAAAAAAATGCTTTAACATCTTCCATCGTAGCATCCTCAATATGCTTAATCTCCTTACCAATTGTAGCCCATTTATATGGATGAACTTTATAAGCCAATGGTCTTAGCAACAACCAAACATCTCCATACGGTTGATTTAAATATCGCTGTTTAAACTCTTCAATAACCACACTTCTTTGCACCTCCAAACTCTTTGGCGTAAACGCTAATTGATCCAATCGATCACTATCCAGCCAGAAAGCAGTTTCAATATTATCTTTAGGTAATGTACAGTAATAATTAGTGATATCATTAGACGTAAAAGCATTGCTTTGACCTCCCGCCATCTGCAATGGGGTATCAAAATTTGGAATATTCACACTACCACCAAACATCAAATGCTCAAACAAATGGGCAAATCCAGTTTTACTTTCATCTTCATCTTTTGCCCCAACATTATATAAAATATTGAATGCAGCTATTGGAGTTGAATCATCTTGGTGATGAATTACTGTTAAGCCATTATCTAACTTAAATTTATTAAATGATATCATATATTATAAATAACTTAAAATGTAAATTTACTATTAGCATTTAGAATTAATTCCTTTGCTTCAATAAATTCTCTCATGACTTCCTCTATAATTTCGGCAACTGGTTTCACATCATCAATAATGCTCGAAACTTGCCCAATTTCTAATTCTCCCTCTATCAGATCTCCTTCAAACATACCTTTCTTTGCTCGTCCTCGTCCTAAAAGTTCCTTTAGTTCTTCTATATCTCCACCTTTATTGTATGTAGCCAATACCTTGTTGTAAAATTCGTTCTTAATCAATCTTACCGGTGTAATTTCTTTGAGTGTTAATTGTGTATCACCTTCTTTAGCCTTTACTACTTCACGCTTAAATAAATCATGGCTCGAAGCTTCTTGAGAAGCAACAAATCTACTCCCCATCTGAACTCCTTCGGCCCCTAACGTCATTGCAGCCAACATCCCCTTACCACTGGCAATGCCACCTGCTGCTATAATAGGGATAGACAACTCTCTTGCTACTGTAGGCACTAACACCATAGTGGTTGTTTCATCTCTCCCATTATGTCCACCTGCTTCAAACCCTTCCACAACCACAGCGTCTACTCCTGCTTCCTCTGCTTTTTTAGCAAATTTGAGACTAGACACAACATGAACCACAACAATTCCTCTTTCTTTAAGATAACTAGTATAAGTTTTAGGGTTTCCTGCAGAAGTAAAGACAATTTGTACTCCATATTTAATAATGGTTTCAATGTGCTTATCAATATCTGGATAGATCATTGGCAGATTTACAGCAAAAGGTTTATCCGTTGCTATCTGACATTTTTCAATATGTGTTTTCAATACTTCAGGATACATAGAACCCGAACCTATAATTCCAAGCCCACCAGCATTAGAAACAGCACTTGCCAATTCCCAGCCAGATGCCCAAATCATTCCTCCTTGAATTATTGGGTATTTAATATTTAATAGTTCCGTTACTCTATTCATATTTCACTAATTTTCTTAATCACGAAATTACCTTTTTATCCCCTTAAAGTAACCATGAGTACGCTATTTTTCTCAACATTTATAATTATTTACAAAATCAGGGAATTGTTTTGATGTTCCCCACAAGTAATAACCATTATGAAAAATCTAGGAATTTAACTTTAGTTTTAACATGTTAAATTCGGTTCTTTACATTTGTTAATCAACAAATTATCAAATACCTCATTAAATTCTTTGTGTTCTAAACATAATTAAATAGTTTTGTAACTATGAATAATTTTAAATTAACCTTAACCACAGTCATTTTGCTGGTAACAACTAGCATCTTTGGTCAGTATAACTTTGATTTCGGAGTTAAATTAGGTGCCTCCAATTATTTAGGAGATATCGGTGGTAAAGAACAAACTCGTAGAGGTTTCATTATGGATATGAAACTACAAGAGACTAATTTAACTGCAGGTATTTATGCTAGATATAAGATTAATGGAACATTTGGTGTGCAAGGTAGTTTGAATATTGGTAAAATTTCAGGAGAAGATCAGCAATCAGAAAATATCGGTAGAAATACTAGAAACTTAAGATTTAAAAATAATATTATCGAATTAAGTGCTAGAGGTGAATTGTATATTTTTGAATTGAATGATGTCGGTAATAAAGGAAGATACTGGGTTAGCATGAAAACATATGCTTTTGGCGGTTTAACTGCTTTGCACCATGATCCAAAAGGAAGAATTGACGGAACTACTGAATGGTATAAATTACAACCTTTGCAAACTGAAGGTGTAGAGTATAGTAAGTGGGGATTAGGAATTCCAGCAGGTGTTGGTCTTTATTTCACTTACAAAAGAAAACATAGATTTGGAATGGAAATGGCTTGGACCACTACTTTCACTGATTACTTGGATGATATTAGTGGTACTTATGCAGACCCTGCGGATTTATCTTCACCTCTGGCTGCTGATTTAGCTAATCAATCAGCTTTGACAGATGCAGATGATGCCTTATTGGCAAATTTTGCTCCTGGAGAAAAAAGAGGTGACCCAACACATAATGATACTTATTTATTCACCACTCTGTCATATGGGTATGTTCTTAGAGGAAAATCTAATTTCTATTCTCAGAATTATGGTTGGTTAAGTGGTAGAAAGAAAACTGTTAGAAAAGTTAGAGCAAAATTCTAATCTTACATAAAAAATTAAAAAAAAGTGCAGTGCTAAATGGTATTGCACTTTTTTGGTTTTTACAAACTTCTTTTTATTATTTGCGCTACGGTACAACTTTTAAAAAAAATAAACGTCTTTGTATCAAGATACAAAATCAAACCATTAATGAAACTAAAATTAACATTAACCATTCTGTTTTATAATATCATCTTAATCTCATACACTCAATTGGGAAAAGATGGAGATTTTACGGTAAGTTCCTCAACAATTGTGAACGAATTTACTTTCCTAACTTCTGATGCTAATGCTAGTGCAACATCTATTAATGTAAGTAATGCTAGTCTAAATGCTAATAATCGGTTCTCATCAAATTTGTCTGCAGGAGATTTAATTCTCATCATTCAACACCAAGGTGCTACTTTAGAAACAAATGGTTCACCTCAAGATTGGGGAAGCATAATAAATTATAATAATGCGGGTAATTATGAATATTGTGAAGTAAAAAATGTACCAAACGCTTCTACTATTGAAATTAGATGTGGATTACAAAACAATTATACTGCCTCAGGTAATGTTCAAATAATACGAATTCCTAGATATGACAACTTAACAGTTAATAGCACATTAACCACTGAACCTTGGAACGGACAAACAGGTGGAGTATTGGCTATTGAATGTGCGAATAATTTAACCTTATCAAATTCAGGCAACATTGATGCTAGCGAACTAGGTTTTAGAGGTGGTATTGAAGATTATGCTGCTAGTATGAGTGCAGGATGGGATGTTGCCCTAGTTAGCAATGCTGGAGGAGGCTTAAAAGGCGAAAGCATTTTTGGATACGATAATGATTACAATACTATAGGTGGTAAATATGGGTATGGAGCACCTGCAAATGGTGGCGGTGGCGGCAACAATCACAATGGAGGTGGTGGCGGAGGCGCCAACGGTGGAGATGTTTCCAACTGGCAAACTGGTGTTGGCGTTCCAAATTCGGCTTACAATGCTGCTTGGGCTTTAGAAACTCCTTCTATTAGTGGAGTAATCGCATCAGGTGGAGGCAAAGGAGGGTACACTTTTTCTTCTGATAATGGAAACCCAATGACAGAAGGCCCCAACAATTATGCGGATTGGGGCGGAGACGGAAGAAGACCTCTGGGAGGTTTAGGTGGAAGACCTTTAGATTATTCCTCTGGTAAAATTTTCTTTGGTGGTGGCGGTGGATCTGGTGATGTTAACGATGCTCAAACATTAGGTGGACATGGCGGTAATAGCGGAGGCATTATTTTAATAGATTGTAAGGGAACCATTTCTGGTACAGGAACAATTAATGCAAATGGTGCTGATGGTATTGATGCATATACTACAAATCCACCAACCACAAGTTACGCTGGTAATGATGGCGCTGGAGGTGGAGGTGCTGGTGGAACTATAATCATTAACGCTTTCACCCCATTAAATAACCTTAATGTAAATGCACAAGGAGGCAATGGAGGTGATCAAGTACTAGATGGAGGTATATTCTACTTTGGCTCTTTGGGAGAAGCTGAAGGCCCAGGTGGTGGAGGCGGAGGTGGATACGTTGCACACTCAACGGGTACAACTAACATAAATGTAAATGGTGGTGCAAACGGAGTGACTAATTCTAGTTCAGTTTCTGCTTTTCCACCAAACGGGGCAACTTCTGGCGGAGAAGGCTCTATTATCACAAATCCTATAAATGCATTTACACTTACTGGTATTAATGATACCATTTGTGCAGGAAATGCTGCCTCTGTCTCTGTTCAAGTAAATGGGACTCTCCCTACTGGAGGTGCATTAATCTGGTATGACGCACCAACTAATGGCAACTTTATTGGAGCCGGAACTACTTTTTCTACTACAAACGTGTCAAATGATACAACGTTCTACGTAGGGGTTTGTCCAGGTACCTATACTATTCCTGTGTCTGTAATTATGGGAACTAGTTTCTCATATAGCGATGCCAATGTTATTATTTCTGATGAAAACTGTGGATTATCTGATGGAAGTATAACTGGAATTACGATTTCGGGAGGCGCAACTCCTTTGCAATATGAATGGAACGGCATTCTTATTTCTTCACAAGACTTACTCAATGCAGATGCAGGAAATTATACGCTGGTTGTAACAGACAACAATGGTTGTGCTGCAACAATAGGAACCTATACAATTGGTGAAAATACAGGTCCAATTATTGATGACGCTAACCTTCTTGTTGAAAATGATCATTGTTCACAAGGTATTGGAAACATTTCAGGCTTGACTGTTTCCGGAAATACGCCATTTACATACACATGGAATTCTAACACAACTTCTTCTGCCGATTTACAAAACCTAACATCAGGAAACTATGATTTATCAATAGAAGATGCTAACGGGTGTATCACAGATTACAATGGAGTTGTTGTCAATAACATTAACGGCCCTACTTTAGGTACTACAAATTTGAATGTTACCAATAGCACCTGTGGACTAGCAAATGGATCGATTGAAGGAATTGCTATCAGCAACCCTAGTGGTAGTCCATTAAATATTTCATGGGACAATTCTACGGAAACTACCATCGATTTGTATAACTTAACTGATGGCATTTACAATGTTCTCATTACCGATTCCTTTGGCTGCTCAGACTCTGTTGGCCCAATTCAAGTTAATGCTATTGGCAATCCAACTGCCCAATTCAATATTTTACCAAATCCAGTAGAAATTGGAGACAGTGTATATTATATAAACAACTCATCAACTGATGTTACGAATTATGTATATACCCTTTCTAATGATTCAATTGTATCAAATTCAAATGCTATTGAAGTTTTTAACTTTCCTGGAGAATATGATATATGTTTAACTGTAGAAAATAATGCTGGCTGTACTGATAGCATTTGTAAAACTATTGTGGTTGAAGAAAATATTGTAGTTATTGTACCCAACATATTTACACCAAACGGTGATGGGATAAATGATACTTTTATCATACAAGGACTTGATAACAGTTCTTTAAGTATTATCAACAGATGGGGGAAAGAGGTTTTTTATCAATCGCCTTACAATAATAATTGGGACGGATTTACCAATGCTGGTAAAAAACTGGCAGATGGAACTTATTACTTTATCCTGTCTCCATTAGATTCCAGCGAAGAAGATATAACTGGATATATTTTACTGGCTAGATAAAGAGAATATCAAATCTGATAGTTGTTTTGTTAAATTTTCTCTAGTATAATCGTTAATATTTTGAAATTTAAAGGTAGCCGGTTGACCATGTAAAAGTTGTTTTAGAAAATCCAATAATTCGTCATAATTTTTATTATTGATAACTAAACCACTATCTGTTTTATGAATAAGTTTTGCTAAATCACCATCTTCAGGTGCTAATGCTAAAATTGGGCGTCTAGCCGCTAAATATTCAAAAACTTTACCTGTTAAAATTCCTTTAGCATTAGGGGTATCATTTACGACCAATAAAAGTACATGCGACTTTCTTTGCTCCAATAAAACCTTATCATGAGGTAAATACTCAATTTTCCGTACTAAATCGCTTACATTATATTGTTGAATTAACTCAGTTATTGTGTAATCTACTTTTCCTACTAGTTTTAACTCAAGCCTAGAAGATAAATCTGGAAACTCCTCTTTCAAAACTGCCAAAGCTTTTAGAAGTAATTCAGGGTTTCTGGACTTGGTAAATGAGCCAATATGGGCAATGGAAATTTTCAAATCCAATTCTACCATATTTGCAGCCACATCAGATTCATCAAATCCATTTGTTATCGTAATACATTCTTCTGCTCCAAGCGTTTCTAATTCGCTACTCAATGTATCTCCGACTGAAATACATTTATCCGCCTCTTTTAAAACACTTTTTTCCAATGATTTATGTTTGCGATCAGCCCATTTAGAAAGTCGTAACTCATTATAAAAATCTATATTAGTCCAAGGATCTCTAAAATCCGCAATCCACTTTACATCAAATTTTCGCTTTAATTTTTGAGCCATTAAATGCATTGAATGAGGAGGCCCTGTACTTATAATTACATCAACTGGGTTTTCCTTCAGATATGCAGTTAAATATTTCACACTTGGTTTTATCCAAAACTTTCTTGCATCTGGAATAAAAAAATTCCCTCTTATCCAAATGGCAGAATTCTGAACAAACGATGTTTTGGGTTTACTTTCTGTTAAAAAACCACTATTAATTTTCTCACCTTTTTTACCGGCCAGTTTTTTATAAACATTATAGGGTTCCCAAATTTCAGTGGTTAATACTTCTATATCTTCAGAAACCTCCTTTGACAAGGATAAATCTACACTAGGAATCTCACCATTTGAATGAGTATAAACAACCGGTTGAATGCCAAATTTGGGTAAATATTTTACAAACTTAAGCCATCTCTGAACACCAGCACCTCCACTTGGTGGCCAATAGTAAGTTAAAATCAAAACCCTCTTCATAGTCTAGAAACCTAATAACTACAATGGAAGGAGTTCTTCTTCCTTATCATCTTCTTTAAATTTGTCTGTAAACAAACTTGCATACAAGAAGTAAAGCACCATTAAAATCAACAACAGAGAAGTGATTAATGAAATTGGATTACCTATATCAAATGATGCTCTGCTATATTCAAATCTAATTTTATGATCTCCTGCAGGAACTTTCAATCCTCTTAATACGAAATCTGTTCTAAAGTGGTCTACTGGCTTATCATCTATATAAGCTTGCCAACCTTGGTCAAAATATATTTCAGAGAACACAACAACCTGATCTTTATCAGAATAAAAATCATACTTCAATTCGTTAGGTTTGTATTGTGTTAATTCAATTTTCGAATTCTCTGATTTAGCAGAGATATCTTTACCAATCAAATCTCCATACCTTTTGTCCACAATTGCTGTTGTTGCAGGATTAAATCCATTCTCCTCAAACAATGCAGTAATTTCTTCATCAGCATTCTCAACTAATGTTACTTCATCTACTATCCATGCTTCACCTAAAACATCCTTGTTTTCTTGAAAAACCATAGGATTTTTTTCTCCTGTTTGAGGATCTTGAATATCATATTCTACCAAATACTGAACATTCAATAATTCCAATAAGTTTTTAGAACCAATTTTACTTCCAAAATCAAACATTTGCTGAATTCTCATCAACTTAGCTCCATGATAACCTCCTATTGATTTATAAAAATAACTAGTTCTTGTTTCAGATGTTAATCCTTGGAAATTAGCTACTCTAAAATCTGTTAATTGATTTAAAATTGACATTTTAGTAAAATCCATTTCGGCCTTACTCATTGGCATGTCTCTTTCTGCATTCAACAACTTGATTCTATTAGCAATAGAATCCTTCAACCAAGGCTGCTTATTAATTTCATTTTCTAAAATTGCTAAATCAGCAGATTCTAAAGAAAACGGATTCAATTCGTTTTCTGTATCTGTCCAATAATTAAATTCATTGTTATCATTCTTAGCATTATTAAGATATTTCAATCCTACTGGTATCATATCCATCAACACTAAAATACACATGGCTATTATAAATGCCGGTTGCTTTACTTTTCCTTTCAAGAAAAAGAAAATAAGTGCAGATACCGCAACAATAAAAAACAATGCCTTCAATGCATCCGTACGAATAATTGACACTCTAAACTCATACATATGCTTTGCATAAGCTGAAAAATAAGTTTCATTTTCCATTATCAATTGTTGTGGCGCATTGTTTTGTGCTAAAATATTATCGAAATAGCCTTTATAACTAGCTCCAGCTCTAGTCAATTCTTTTGGCACTTCAAAAATAGCATCTGGTGAGATTGCAATTATTAAAGTTAAAAGTGCTAAAGCTCCAGACCCAATCAACAACAAATTCGTTTTTTCTTTTAATTGTTCCCTATTTTTAAAAATCTGAAACAAAAATAAAACTCCAGTAAACGGAATTATCAATTCTGCAACAACCAGAATCATGGTCACAGATCTAAATTTGCTATATAAAGGGAAATAAGAAATAAATATCTCAGAAAACTCTAAATAGTTTTTCCCCCATGCCAAAAATACTGTTATAATCATGATGGTCATTAAAAACCAAATTAAACGTTTGTTGATAATACTTAAAACAATCATAGCAAGTATGCATACAAAAACCATAACTGTTATTTGTAACAATCCAAAAATCACCAACAAAAATGCGGTAATCATCAAGTACCAATTTAATTTACCGTCACTAAAAACCAATGATAATAAAGCCAATAAACAAAATACTACGCCAATAAAAACAGGGCCATTTGTAGACATTTGACTACCATAGTATCCTCTTTCTGTTTTTGCAGGTAAAGTTGCTAAGTTAATATTAGCTTGTGCCAAATACTCATCAATACTTAAACTTGACAATTCTTCTGTCATTCGATCTGTAAGCTTTTCTGCTTCGCTTTCGTAAAGAGTTTCCAAATTCTTTAAAACTGGATCATTATTTCCTCCTCCTTTCAAGGAAGGAAACATAAATGTAAAAGTCTCTCCAGTTCCATAACTCCACGCTAGAATATAACCTGGATCAAGCCCATCTTTTATCTTTTTAGAAGTTTCTTCGGTGTCTTTTCCTTCTGCTTTTGCAAGTGCTTCTCGTTGCTCCTCCGCTGGAGTCTTGATTGTTAATTCACTTTTTCCTCTAATAGTTTCCTTACTATATTCATATGTCCCCCAAAGTGAAGGGATATTTGTAAGAATACCTAATACAACAACGGCAAAAGAAATCGAGATAATCTTAAAAACCTTATTCCAATCTTTTTCAAATATATATCGTGAGATATAATACAAACCAGCAAATCCTATTATGAAAAAAGTATAATAAGCTATTTGAGGATGATTACACCAAATTAAAAGTGAGAAAAACAATGCAGAAACTACCCCACCTTGAATTAACTTGCCTCGAAATAACAAGATAAATCCTCCTATAGTTGGGGCCATAAAACTAATAGCATTAACCTTACTCATATGCCCTGCCTGAAGACTTATAAGGAAAAATGTAGAAAACCCAAACGCTAAAGTACCAATTAATGAGATCCATGGATCTACTTTCAAGCACATCAATAAGATGTAAAAGCCTAAAAATATCATCCACAACATAGATATTGGTCTCGGTAAACCAAAAGTGATTATTTTATACAAGTAACCTACTAAATTAGAATTGTATTCCACAGAAATTTGATCTGCAGGCATACCTCCAAACATAGAGTTCGTCCATAAAGGCTCACTTCCGTACATTGCTCTAAAGTCTGTGATTTCCTTAGACATTCCTTTATGTTGCTTTAAATCATGCGTTACCAAAGCATTACCCTGTAAGGCGGGATAAAAATATATTATGCTTATAATCAGCATGATTCCCAATACTACAGCGTGTGGAATTATTTTCTCTTTAGAAAGTTGAAACTTCATTTTAGTCATTTATTATTTCATAATCGATATACTCATCGTCATTCTCTTTACTGGAAATATTTGCAGTTTTTTTATTTGCAGCTACATTATTCTCCTCCTGCGAAAGTTTATCATTGTATTTCTTCAAAATTTGTCTCCTTAAAAGTCCATTAAAAATTAAAAGTACCACCAACACTATGAGTAAAATCTCATAAAAACTAGATGCTGCATAAATCAATGTTACTTCCAAAATAGTAGGATTTATTTACTAAGATATAAGTTTCTTTCTGAATAAACTTTTCTAAAGAAAGGGTCCTTTAAATTTTTAACAAATTGAATCGCTTCTCCAGTCGATTTCATCTCTGGACCTAATTCCTTTTGAACTTCAGGGAATTTCTCATAAGAAAATACAGGTATCTTAATTGCGTACCCCTCTTTATTAGGTTTAAAATCAAAATCTGTTACTTTCTTATCGCCAAGCATTACTTTAGTAGCATAATTAACATAAGGCTCATTATAGGCCTTGGCAATAAAAGGAACCGTTCTAGATGCTCTTGGATTAGCTTCAATAATAAACACCGTGTCATCTTTTATAGCAAATTGAATATTCAACAATCCAACCGTTTCTAGTGCTACCGCAATTTTCTTAGTATACTCTTCTATTTGTTCAATTATAAAATCTCCCAAATTATAAGGAGGAAGTACTCCGTACGAATCTCCAGAATGAATTCCTGCTGGTTCTATATGCTGCATTATTCCAATAATATACACATTTTCTCCATCACATATTGCATCAGCCTCTGCCTCTATTGCCCCTCCAAGAAAATGATCTAATAAGATTTTATTATTTGGCATATCTCTTAGAATATCTACAACATGATGTTCCAAATCAGCCTCATTTATAACAATCTTCATTTTTTGACCTCCTAAAACGTATGAAGGTCTAACTAATAAAGGAAAACCTAAATCTTTTGATAATTCAATTGCTTGTTCTGCGCTTTCTACAACACCAAACTGAGGATAGGGAATATCAAGACTCTTCAATAATGAAGAGAAACTCCCCCTGTCCTCTGCTAAATCCAAAGCTTTGTAACTAGTGCCTAAAATTTTGATTCCAAACCTCTCTAATTTCTCTGCTAATTTAAGTGCTGTTTGTCCACCCAATTGAACAATTACTCCTACTGGCTTCTCATGAAGAATGATGTCATAAATATGTTCCCAAAATACTGGCTCAAAATATAACTTATCCGCAGTATCAAAATCTGTAGATACTGTTTCTGGATTACAATTAATCATAATTGTTTCATAACCACATTCTTTTGCCGCTAGAACTCCGTGTACACAACAGTAATCAAACTCAATTCCTTGACCAATTCTATTCGGGCCAGAACCTAATACTATTACTTTTTTCTTGTCACTTACTATAGACTCTGTATCCTTCTCAAAAGTAGAGTAATAATAGGGAGTTACTGCTTCAAATTCAGCAGCACAAGTATCAACTAATTTGTACACTCGTTTTACTCCAATCTCATTTCTCTTAGTATAAACTTCACTTTCCAAACATCTCAATAAATGCGCAATTTGTCGATCTGCGTAACCTTTTTGCTTAGCCTCCAACAATAAGTCAAATGATATATTGGAAATATTACATTTCTCAATTCTTCTTTCTAAAAATATTAAATCTTCGATTTCTCTTAAAAACCATTCATCAATTTTAGTTTTCTCTCTAATGGTTTTAAAAGGTATGCCTAGTTTTATGGCATCATATATATGAAATAATCTATTCCAACTTGCATTACCTAAACTATGTAAAATTTCATCTTGATTTGTTAACTCTTTACCATCAGCCCCTAAACCATTTCTTCCAATCTCCAGTGACTGACATGCTTTCTGTAATGCCTCTTGAAACGTTCTTCCAATTCCCATTACTTCACCAACGGACTTCATTTGTAATCCCAACCTTCTATCTGCACCTTTGAACTTATCAAAATTCCATCTTGGAATCTTCACAATAACATAGTCCAAAGTTGGTTCGAACAAAGCTGAAGTAGATTTAGTAATTTGATTATTTAACTCATCTAAAGTATAACCAATCGCCAATTTTGCTGCTATTTTTGCTATAGGGTAACCAGTTGCTTTCGATGCTAATGCTGACGACCTACTTACCCTTGGATTAATTTCTATTGCTATAATTTCTTCTCTTTCATCATCGCTTACCGCAAATTGAACATTACAACCACCAGCAAAATCACCAATTGATCGCATCATCTTAATTGCCATATTTCGCATTTTCTGATACGTAGTATCACTTAAAGTCATAGCTGGTGCAACTGTTATTGAATCTCCTGTATGAATCCCCATTGGATCCATATTCTCAATAGAACAAATAATAACAACATTATCATTTTTATCTCTCAATAATTCCAACTCATACTCTTTCCACCCTAAAACAGCCTTATCAATCATTACTTCATGAATAGGAGAGATATGCAGTCCTCTATTCAATAAATCGTCAAACTCATTTTCAGTAAACACAAATGACGCTCCCGCTCCTCCTAACGTATAAGATGCTCTTATACAAAGAGGAAAACCAAATTCTTGTGCTATTTCTTTACCTTCTAAAAAACTTTTTGCGGTTGCCTGCGGAGCCATTCCAATGCCTATTTCATGCATTAAATTCCTAAACTTCTCACGGTCTTCTGTTATTTCAATAGCGTTAATATCAACACCCAAAATCTTTATATTATTCTCTTTCCATATTCCAATGTCATCACATTCCATACAAAGATTTAATGCCGTTTGCCCTCCCATTGTTGGTAAAACAGCATCAATATCATGCTTCTGAATTATTTCTAGAATTGAGTCAGGTGTAAGAGGTTTCAAATAGATATTATCCGCAACCACTTTATCCGTCATTATTGTAGCAGGATTTGAGTTTATTAGCGTTACTTCTATCCCTTCTTCTCTAAGAGATCTTGCTGCTTGTGAACCACTGTAATCAAATTCACATGCTTGACCTATTACAATAGGACCACTACCAATAATTAAAATAGACTTTATAGACTTATCAACTGACATAATAAATAATTTATTTGCAAAACTACCATTAGTCATTTAATCATACTATTTAATTAAGCGATATTAATCAAATATTTTCAACAACGTAAAAAAAACTGTTGAATAAAAAAAATTGGGGTAAAAAAAAAGGGATACTCCAAACGGAATATCCCTTAAAATGGCAACGACATACTCTTCCAG
>JBFHGR010000048.1:0-24481 GCA_041583015.1 Parvicella sp.
ACAGTACTTTTGTTGTGTTGCATAGCAACTTAATAATAAGGTGGTGCTGAGAGGTCATTTCCCATGTGGAGATGGCCTTTCAGTTTTTTACGTTTAAGAATTATTCACCATTAAGAGTATAAATTGATTACTTACCGAGGTTTCACCCCCACTCATCGACAACCATTGTACAGTATGCTAAACTACAGTACTTTTGTCGTGTTGCATAGCAACTTAATAATAAGGTGGTGCTGAGAGGTCATTTCCCATGTGGAGATGGCCTTTCAGTTTTTTTATGCAAATTCTTTTTAATGAATACTACCTTTCTTAATCAATTTTTCTCAATTTTGTAGGTATGATTCCTAAGGATACCATTGACAAAATTTTTGAAGCTGCAGATATAATAGATGTGGTAGGTCAATTCGTGTCCTTAAAAAAGTCTGGTTCAAGTTACAAAGGTCTTAGCCCCTTTGTCAATGAAAAGTCGCCATCCTTTATGGTAAGTCCCGCCAAGGGGATTTTTAAAGATTTTTCCAGTGGTAAGGGAGGTAATGTTGTTTCGTTTCTAATGGAGCATGAGCACTTTTCTTACGTGGAAGCGCTGAGGTGGCTAGCAGGAAAGTACAACATAGAAATAGAAGAAAAAGAAAGAACGCCAGAGGAAATTGCTGCACAAGGTGAAAAAGAAAGTTTATTTTTAGTAAATGAATTTGCCAAGGAGTTTTTTCATGATCAATTATTAAATACACAAGAAGGAAAAGCTGTAGGTTACAGTTATTTTAAAGAAAGAGGATTCACAGAAGAAATAATCAAGAAATTTAGTTTAGGTTATTCTCCTAATAGGAGTGATGCATTAACAAAGAGTGCACAAGAAAAAGGATATAATATAAAATTTCTTGAAAAAACAGGGCTGTCCAAAACAAATGAGAAGGGAAGTTTTGACTTTTTTAGGGGGAGAGTAATATTTCCAATTCAGAACATAACAGGAAGAGTTCTAGGTTTTGGAGGCAGAACACTTATTACGGATAAGAAAATTGCTAAATATTTCAACTCGCCTGAAAGTGAAATTTACAATAAGAGTAAAATCTTGTATGGGCTATATCAATCTAAAAATGAGATAATTAAACAAGACGAGTGCTATCTTGTGGAAGGCTATACAGATGTAATAAGCATGCATCAAGCAGGAATTTACAATGTAGTAGCATCTTCCGGGACAGCACTTACTGAAGGCCAAATTAGATTAATAAGAAGGTATACCAACAACATTACAATTCTTTATGATGGTGATGCAGCGGGGATAAAAGCATCTTTTAGAGGTATTGATCTTATTTTGGAGCAGGGAATGAACGTTAAGGTCATTCTCTTTCCTGATGGTGAAGACCCAGATAGTTACTCTAAGAAGGTTAGCATAACTGAGTTAGATGATTACTTAAAGAATAAACGTCAAGATTTTTTAAATTTCAAAGCGTCTATTTTGCTTAAGGACTCAGAGCATGACCCAATTCAAAGAGCGCAAACAATTAAAGATATTGTCAAGTCAATTTCTATTATCCCTGATCAAATTATTCGTTCGGTTTATATTAGAGAAACTAGCCACTTATTTGAAATAGGAGAGCAAGCACTTCATAATGAGGTCAATAAATTATTGAAAAACCAACATGCTAAAACAGCATCGGCTCAAAGTAAAGAAAGGGAAAAAGAACAAGGTAATGAGAATCAGGAGCAAGGCTTAACCCTGCAAAGAAAACAGGATGATAAGGGTAAGCACTTATTAGATTTACAGGAGAAAGATTTGGTTCGGTTAATGGTGCAATATGGCTCTCAAGAGATTCCGGTTACCGTAAAAAACGAACAAGATGAAGATGAAGAGGTGGCGTATTTTTTGAGCCAGTATATCATCGAAGAATTACTTTCTGATGAGTTGCAAGTTCAGAATCCGGCCTACCAAAGAATTTTTGATGAGTTTCTGGATGGGTTGAAACAAGGATTGGTGGTTAGTGATAAACACTTCATTCAGCACCAGGACAGTGATTTGAGTAGAATTGTAATTGACATTTCTACACCAAAAGACATGGTGAGTGAAAACTGGGAAAAGAAACACCAAATTAATCCAGCGCTTGAGTCTCTAAGGGTAAAAGAGGCAGCGCAGCAATCCGTGGCAATTTATAAATTGAGAGTGTTGGAAAATATGATTATTGACAAACAAGAGTCATTGAAACAATCGCAAACGGAAACAAATATAGACGCCACTTTAATGAACATAAATGACCTTACAATAACAAGGAATGTCTTTGCAGAGAAATTAGGAATAGTGATAACTAGATAGCATGATTGATTTATTTGAAATATCTGACAGCTATACGTTTAGGCTAATTAACCTAATGTTGTTGCTAGTTATTGGTGCATCCTATTTTTATGGAAAAAAATTCATTTCTAAAAAAGTTGGAGCCACCGTTTCTGAAAAAGGAATAGTAATAAAGGGAAAAGAGTATTCATATCAAAAATTGATCGATCAAATCATGATCATTATTGGTTTGTTCCTTGTTTATTCTGCAATCGGATATGGAAATGAGAAGTTTTCCTTGTCCACTATTTTGAGTTTTGAGTTAATCTCCAGAAACAAAATAAATGGTGTAGGCTTTCATCTTACATTAGGGCAGATTGTTGCCGTGGCTGTTTTATTTTTTATCACCAAAATGAGCATCAATTTGATACGGTTGGTCTTATTTAAGATGTTTAAAAACAAAGATTGGATTGATGATGCAAGAAAGTACACCATTGTGCAAATGTCTCGCTATGTTATATACACGATATGCTTAATTGTTGCACTAAAAATTCTATTTGGAGACATTTCTAACCTGCTTTTTGGAGCCTCAGCATTGTTTGTAGGTCTTGGGTTGGGGCTTAAAGAGTTTTTTACAGATGTAGTTTCCGGTTTTATCTTGTTAAATGACGGAAGCATTAAAGTAGGAGATATTGTTGAGATGCAAGGAACCATTGCTAAGGTAGAAAAGATTAGCATTAGAACTTCTCACGTTAAAACAACGGAAGGAAAAACGATTATTGTGCCCAATTCTAAGTTTACAGAAGAAAATCTTATTAATTGGAGCATTAGTGCAAAAGTAACTAGGTTTCATATTGATGTATCTGTAGCATATGGAACAGATACGCAGCTTGTAAAAGAATTGCTTTATAATGTGGCACTGAATCATCAGTCTGTCGACAAAAAAAACAATATAATTGTGATGTTTGATGACTTTGGCGAAAATGGGCTTAAGTTTCAGTTGTATTTTTGGGCGCAAAGAACATGGGATATCAAAGTTATTAAAAGTGATATTAGATTTGAGATAGATAAAGCTTTTAGAGAAAATAACATTAAGATTCCTTTCCCTCAAAGAGATCTACATCTTGTTTCTGACATAACAAAAAAAGACACCGCCCGAACTCCCTCGTGACGATGCCCTTCTAACGGTATCTTAATACTTCAATTTATACTCCTAATACTAGTGTCTTTTTTTTATACTATCGACACCGCCCCTCCGCAGCTGCGGAGCTCGTGACGATGCCCTTCTAACGAAGTCTTATAATTTTTAGTTTTCTAGTTTAAAGTCAAGTGGCAATACAAAACTTACTCTTACGGGCTTGTTTAATTGCTTTCCTGCTTTCCATTGTGGCATAGAGTTGACTACTTTCATCGCTTCCTTATCAATAAATTTATCTACACCTTTGATGACTTCAACGTTTGAAATGCTTCCATCTTTTTCTACAGTAAACCGAACGTAAGCTTTTCCTTGACTTCCGTTTTCTTTACTTATCTCTGGGTATTTTAAGTTGTCCCCTAAAAACTCATATAACGCTGTCATACCTCCTGGAAACTCCGGCATTTGCTCTACCACTTCATACACATGATCGTCAATAACCGGAATAGATGGCGGCATAGGAGGTCCTGGCACAGGTGGCAATGGTGGCATCGGCACTGGGTCTGGAGTTGGAGTAGGAACTGGCTCTGGTATCGGCTCAGGAGTAACAACTATAATTTCTTTGTTTACATCTTCCACAGTTGTTTGGACTTTTACTTCAATTTTTGGCGGTGTATATACCCAGTCATCTTCATCATATTCTTCCACAAAATCTGACTCTAGATCTGCAGTTTTTAATTGAAAGTTTGAGTATTCAAAAGACATTAAAGTGAATGAACTAGCACATACTAGACCTATCATAAGAAAGGAAGTTCTTTTATTGTCTATTCTTGCGTTTTTTGATTTTTTATTTTGCATAATTATAAGTTTTAGAATGGTTAATATTTATTGAATATTGAAATTGATTGGAATAGAGAAATATACACTAACTGGGGTCCCATTTTGCATGGCGGGAAACATTTGAGGTACATTTTTCATGGAGGTTTTTACCATTTTTACAATAGATTTGTTAAAGTTTTCTTCACCAGCAATTTCTAAATCTTGAATTAATCCGTCTTTTCCAATTACAAATTGAACATACATTTTCTTTGCTTTGTTAGTCTCAATTTGGTATGTCGTAATGTTTGTCAAACCATCATTAATTGACTTATGTATCTCTTTAGAAATGCATGCTATTTTCTCATCATAAGTTTGATCTTTACAATAATCATAATACGGAACATCTATATTGGTGCCTGGGCCAATATTTACAGGTCCTTTGGGGGTGTAATCTATTTTAGAAATTGTATTTGTAGAGTCTAGATCCCATGGAGACATAAATGTTGAGGTCATGGGAGGAACAATTATTTCAGTTTCTTCATTATCTTTTTCTTCTACACCTTCCACAATGTCTTCAGTAACCTCTACAATCTCATTGTTAAACTCTTCGGCTTTTGGTTGTTCTACGGGGTCAGTTAGGTATAAAATTTCAGTTGGGGCTGTAAAAGGAATCTCATATGGATGATTATTAGTCTTTGCTTCAAGACTTTCTTTATAATTAACTGAACTCCATTCAAATGCCATTAATACAAAGGCAGAGGCAATGGCAAAACCAATTAATAGAAAGGATTTTCTACTTTTTTCTAGATTGGCCGATTGTGATTTTTTGTTTTCCATAGTTGTGATGTTTGAAGTAAATATACGGGACAATGTTTGGATTAGTTTCTGTAAATCAGTGTGTTATTGGTGTTCGGGGGAGATTGGTTAGTTATCGGTATTTTAGACCAAATTATCGGTATAAGTATTTTTCAACTCTTTTTGAAGAGGTTTTGTCGCCATTTTTTTTGGCTCATTTACTACCTTATTTAACTAGAATATGTTTCCTTCAAAAGACAAATTAGGTTAACTTCGCAGTCTAAAGACCGAGTAATGAGTAAATCTAAATTATTAGACCCCTTTATTTCAACTAGAACCATGGCGGTTCTATTAATTGTATTCTTTGTTTCCATTGCTGCTGCTACTTTTGTTGAGAATAGTTATGATACAATTACAGCCAAGAGATTAATATTTCATGCTTGGTGGTTTAAGTTAATTTTAGTGCTTTTATGTGTTAATTTTATTGGAAACATTAAGCGGTATCGTCTTCTTAGAAGAGAAAAGTGGTCTATGCTTGCTATCCATATTGGGATGATTCTTACTTTGGTAGGTGCTGCTGTAACTCACTATATTGGCTTCGAAGGAATTATTAGATTAAAAGAAGGTGATATCACAAACACTATGTGGAGTGCTGAACCATACATGGAAATGATGGTGGTAGATAAGGAATCAGGTAAGTCTTACAGACATCCACTGAAAATGAATGCTTCGGAGTATTTAAACAATGACTTTACGATTGATGTCGACCCTTTTGGCAAAGGGAATATACACATGGAGTATGTAGGTTATAAATCCAAAGTATCGTTGGGAGATCCTGTGGATAGTGCAAAAAATGGATACAATCATATTGAAGTTGTTTTTGCCAATATGAAATCTGAGTATATTCCGGAAGGTGGATATATGGAGGCTGGCGGTCAAATTGTAACCTATAACAACCCTCAACCCGGAGCGGTAAACATTACTGGAGTAGGGCCGGATTTAAGTATAGAATTTCCTGCTACAGCCATGAGATTGAGTATGGAAACACAAATGAGTGATACTTTAACTGCAGGAAAGCACCCGCTACTGAATAGACACTTACATAGTTACGAAGGAATGAATTTGGTTTTTAAGGCTTTTAGACCTATGATGAGTAGACCGCTGGTAAAGGATGATAATGGAGAAAATGTATTGACAGTTCAGTTGAAATACAATGGAGAGTCTAGAAATATTTCACTTTGGGGTGGAGAAAAATCAATTCCACCTTTTGATTCATACCAAGTAGGCGGTGAAACCTTCTTTTTGAGATTTGGTTCGGTAGAACAAAAATTGCCTTTTAGCTTGCGGCTAGATGACTTTGTATTGGAAACCTACCCAGGTTCAGATAGACACTCGGGCTATCGAAGTGAAGTTACAGTATACCAAAATGGTATGAACCCGATGAATGAACCAGGTACTCAACACTCAATTTTCATGAATAATGTTTTAGATCAAGATGGATATAGAGTGTTTCAAAGTTCATATGATCAGATAGATGGAAAAGAGGTTTCGGTATTTTCTGTAAATAATGACTTTTGGGGTACTTGGATAACTTATGTTGCATACATTTTATTAAGTGTTGGATTTGTTTTTACCATGTTTAATAAAACTTCAAGATTTGTTGATTTGAGGAAAAAAGTGAAAAAAATTAGAGATAGAAGGAAGGCTGTTTCAATGCTATTATTGCTATTAGTAACAACTTTGGGATATTCGCAATCGGAATACAAACCAGTGTCTCAAGAGCATTGTGATAAATTTAACGAATTGCTAGTTTTATCTTATACTGGTAGAATTGAGCCTTGTAATACATTAGGTTTCGATTTGATAAGAAAACTAACTAGAAAAGATAGTTGGACGCTTAAAAAAGAAGGATTTGTACTTTCACCTGAACAATTTTTGTTGGATATGTTTGTTGATCCTGGCTTCTGGACGAGACAACCTATTATGAAGTTTGATGCTAGAACTGGTGTGGGTAAAGATTTGGGAGTGGAAGGAAATTATTTAGCCTTTACAGACATCGTGGATATTGTGGAAGATGAAAATGGAGATCAGTTTGTGAATACAAAAATCTTTATGAAGTCGGGAAATAACAACGAAGAGGTTTATTTTACATTTGATAGTTTGGTAAAACAAGCTGAAATGAAACCACTTGGAGAAAGAAATACTTTTGATAAAGAAGTGATTAAACTGAATGAAAAAGTCAGTATTTTTTGGCAAGTAACGCAGGGAGAGATTTTAAGAATTTTCCCTATTATTAGAGATAGTTCGGAGGTTTGGGCCAATTGGCTGCAGCCAGAAGCAAGTTTAGACCTTAGTAATGGGGCTTTGGGGGAAGGAAATAAGGTTACTGCTTCTATGTTGATTAGACAGTATCTGAATGAATTACAGGCAGGAAAAAAAACAGGCAATTACGAGGGGGCTGACATGATGGTAGAAAAGTTAAAAGAGTACCAAAGAAGTCAATACGCTGATGCACCAGAAAAACTACCTTCGGAAAAAGTTGTGAATCTTGAGATTTCATACAATAGAATGAATATCTTTTCCAGACTTAAGTACGTCTATGCGTTATTGGGATTGATTTTAATACCTCTTACTTTAATTAATAATTTATCTGTTAAAACTAGAAAAGGGCTGCAAATGACAATAAACATTTTTGTAATGTTGTTTGCCATGGCATTTATTGCGCATACTGTTAATCTAGGATTTAGATGGTATATAATCGGACATGCACCATGGAGTGATGGTTATGAAGCGCTTACTTTCATTGCTTGGGCAAGTGTCTTAGCTGGTTTAATTTTTTATAAAAGTTCGCAGGTCACTACAGGAGCTACTGCTTTATTAGCTTTCTTTATTTTAATGACTGCTGGACACAGTAAATATGACCCACAAATGTCTAATTTGGAACCGGTTTTAAAATCTTATTGGTTGGTGATACATGTGGCGTGTCTAACGATTAGTTATGGCTTTTTTGGATTAGGATTTATATTGAGTTTAATCAATATGAATATTATGGCGTTTAGGAATAAGAAGAATTTGAAACATTCGGAATCAACGGTTTTAGAATTGACCTATGTTAATGAAATGACCATGACCGTAGGATTGGCATTGGCCACCATTGGAACCTTCTTAGGTGGTGTATGGGCCAATGAAAGTTGGGGTAGATATTGGGGCTGGGATGCTAAAGAAACATGGGCCTTAGTAATTGTTTTGGTTTATGCATTTATTCTTCATATGAGATTTGTACCAGGTTTAAGAGGTAATTATGCCATGAACTTGGCATCTGGAATTGGATTTTCAAGCGTTTTGTTTACTTTTATTGGGGTAAATTATTATTTAACAAAAGGCCTTCATAGTTATGCTAGAGGGGATGCTCCTGCGTTTCCGGTATGGGTGTGGCTGTTAATTGCAGCTATTACCGGGTTGTTTATCCTCGCTGGAATCAAAGAAAAAAAGAACAAGAATTTATTAAACATAAAAAAATAGAAAATTATGAGTGCAGATGCTGTTTCACAAGGCGATGTGTCTTTTAGTACTAACGAAAATGGTATCACTACAATAGAGTTTTATCATCCTTTGAGTAATTCATTGCCAGGTAGAGTACTTGCTAAACTAGCAGATACAATTACTGAAGTAGGGAATGATGACAATACTAAAGTGATCATTCTTAAATCTTCTGGGGATAGAGCTTTTTGCGCTGGTGCAAGTTTTGACGAGTTGATAGCAATAGATGATTTGGAGGTAGGTAAAGTCTTCTTTTCAGGTTTTGCTAATGTCATTAACGCTGCTAGAAAATGTCCGAAATTAATAATCGGAAGAGTGCAGGGTAAAGCAGTTGGTGGTGGAGTTGGAATGGCAAGTGCGGTTGATTTTTGTTATGCCACTAAATTTGCTTCAGTAAAGTTGAGCGAATTAGCTGTGGGTATTGGGCCGTTTGTGGTTGGACCTGCGGTAGAGAGAAAGGTAGGAACATCTGCCATGAGCATGATGGCCATTAATGCAACAGAGTGGTATGATGCAGAATGGGCAAGAGAGAAGGGCTTATATGCTGAGACATTTAACTCAATAGAGGAAATGGATGAGGCTATCCAAGTACTTGCAGATAAACTAGCTTCTTCCAACCCAGAAGCAATGACCTTACTTAAAAAAGTGTTTTGGGAAGGAACTGAAAATTGGGATAACCTTTTAGCAGAACGTGCCGCAATGAGCGGAAAGTTGGTGTTGTCAGATTTTACAAAGAATGCAATTAATAAATTTAAAAATAAATAAAACTTAAAAACATGAAAAAATCAAACATTATCGGAGTTGTTTTGTCAGTTTTTGTATTAGCCTCTTGTGCTACATCTAGTGATGTGGTTGATGGTGGTTTATTTCAAAAAAGAAAGTATAACAAAGGTTGGCATTTTAATAAAAAGAGTAAAATAGAGCTAAATTCATCAGTAGAAAATAATTTAGCCATCGCAAATGAAAAAGATGTAGATAATTCCTCAATTGTTAGCGTTGTAAAAACTGAAACGGGCGTTGCTTATGTAGAGCCAACTGTTATTAATGCGGATAAGTATGATTTGGAATCTTCAAATACAATTGTAGAACCGAGTCCTGTAATCAATGTTGAGAATTCTGACGCTGAATTGATTGAAACAGTATTAGGATCAAGAAAAGAAGTTAAGAAAACGCTTCGTAGTAATTTAGTTTTTGGCTTGTCTGATAATACATCAAATACAAGTGATACAAATAGTGATGCTGTAATTTTACTCATCATCTTAGCCATTTTACTTCCGCCATTGGCTGTAGGCCTTTACGAAGGTTTATCTACTCGATTTTGGATTGATTTACTGTTGACCTTACTGTTTTTTTTACCAGGGATAGTTTATGCGCTTCTTATAGTAATGGGGGTTATATAAAAGATTTAAAATAAACTCTTTTAATTGCCTATTCATAATATTATGAATAGGCTTTTTTATGCATTAATAACGTTAACTTTAGTTGTAGAGTAAATACACATATTATAAAAAGGCCTGTATAAATAATTTATACAAGCCTTTTTGTTTTGAAATACAATATTCTTAATCCATAAAAACTGTTATCGTTCCTGCCTCATCTTTCGTGTTACCATCCCATGTCATCACATAGTAGTAAACGCCTCCGTGTAAATCTTTACCATTAGTTTTCTCTCCTCTCCAAGTGTTATCATAACTTTCAGTTTTATAAACTACTCTTCCCCATCTGTTATATATGGTTAGATTCACGTCATCATATACTTCCGCATATTTCGTGTAGAAAGTATCGTTTTGTCCTAAAGTTCCATTAGGTGTTATTACGTTAGGAACCTTACAAGGTTGAACCACAAGTTCTATCGAAGCAGTGCTAGTTCCGCAGAAATTAGAAACCGTTAAATTATATTCTCCAGATGTTAATCCAATTGCAACTGTATCGTATGATATAATTTCTCCATTTGAATTTGTCCAATAACAGTCTTCTCCAGGCTTCAATGTTGTGTAAAATTGTGCGGTATCATTAAGACAAATACTATCTCTACCGTAAATTTCGGCAGAAGGCATTTCAGCGAAGAAAATGGTAGACATTAGTGTGTCATGACATACATTGTCTGTAAAATAAATATCATAGGGTCCATTTCCCGAAGGAGTTATTGTTGGATTGATAAATGTATTACTTGGTGAAAAAGTAACGTTACCAGGACCATCATAAAACCAGTGTCCACCACTCACTCCATTTACATTAGGAACGTAAGTATTAGTGAATGCATACTGATCATCACAGGTTGAGTTATCTGGTAATATACTTGGTCCATCTATTACATTTACAGTAACCGTTGTGTCATAACTACATCCAAAATTATCTTCTACTTCAAATGTGTAGTCATAATTTCCAACTTGATTTGGAGACACTATAACAGCTGTATCATTAGTTCCCAACAAAATTGTAGGGTCTGATAACCAATCTTCATTTACGATAGTAGGTGAGTATGTTTCGTTGTTTGGGTTTAATGTCGCATCGAAAAATAAGCCCCATTCACATATATAACCATTGTCAATAGTTTGATTGTCTCTAACTGTTATAGTCCAAGTACCATTTAATGGGCAATTTGCTAGTCCAGAAATGAATGATTCAGCAGGGTTGTACATACCTGGAGTTATCATGTTGCCAGCAGATGGATAATTTGGTGGTCCTACGCTAGTTGTGGCAGTACTAGTAGACCAAGCAGGACCAGCAGAAGGTAAATTAGAAAAACAATACTCTTCACAAACACCAATGGCAATTGTACCGTCATCATTTGCTCCACCTAAAAATGTTCCGCTTCCGTTAAATCCACCAGGAGATAACTCTGGCCCCCAAATTGCATCATAGGCATCAAATATTACAACAGACTGACCGTTCGGGCAAGTCAACTCCATTTCCAAATCACCAAGAAAAGAATGTTCAATAGAGACACATAGTTTTTCTAAATCGTTAGTGTTTTGAAATAACGTCCCTGTCGGAAATCCTGTTATGTCAATATCAGAATCGTAGTTTTGCCCACTACCATCAGGTAAGAAAGTTTGAGCACCGTAAGACCCTTGAATTTGAAATGCTGAACCTGTTGCGTCAACTCCTGCAGTATCGCCTGGTGTAATTCCACCAATTAGTGTAGTTGTTTGGCCTAAGCAAATTGAGGGATCAATAACTTCACAAGTTTCAAAACTAGGGATGGTAGACACACGTACTTTAGCCAATAATTCAACATACTGTGATTTTGAATCAGTAACTTTCATTGTCACAAAGTAGCCTGTTCTCGCAGTTGGTGTAAACCATACTTCATCCCCGGTTGCAACCGTTCCATCACTAAATGTCCAAGTGGTTGTATGATTTCCTGGATTGGATTGATTATATCCACCAACAATACCATTATGTAAAGATCCTCCTGGTTCATATGGGTATTCAGTTGTATTCACGAATTTTATAGAATCACCTAAACACACATTTACATATCCAGTATCAGCTAAGGGTCCTGTAATCATTTGATTGGTGAAGTCATCATTGTTGTCTCCTTGACCAAGAGCTTCTCCAGCGCCAATAAGCGCGTCAAGATGAATCTCCATAGGTTGCCAAGGATTACTACAAGAAATGCTTGCGTCCCAACCATTACCAGTATTAGAAGCGTCACTGACAAATTGTAACGTTAAACATCCAGATGGATTAGACCAAGAAGCAGTAGTTATATTTGAGTTTATCCCTGTTGGGTGAGTAATAGAGTTTGCAGCAACCAATAGAGGGCTTGATGTAGTTGGCCCATCATAAACATATAGCGTATCTGATCCATCAACATCCCATGTAAATCCAATATTTGTTGCTATAACTAAAACTGATTTACTACCAGTGTTGTTAGGGCAAAACGTAAAAACTTCATTTTCATTATTTCCGTAACCGGCACCGTTTCCTCCTGTATCGTAAAAGTTGGGTGTGCCAGCGTCAGAAAAAGTAGTGGCGCAATCACAGGCATTAGTGCCAGTGTAGTCAGCGTCCGAAATAAGCACTTGGGCACTTACGTTGCCAACAAACAAAATGCTCGAAAACAGTATATAATTTTTTAAATTCATTTAATTTCATTTTTAATTATGGAAGCAGGCTTAACTACGAGTAATTTACCTGTGTTGGCAATTTTGAAATATTGATATTTTTCATCCAATAAATCGATATTTAAATCAAAGAAATTTACATTTTGTAAATCATTTAAAACGATAGTACCGGAGATTTCCGAGTCATTACTTTTGGAAGTTGGTAAATCTTCAATTGTAAAAGCATTGTTTATGCAATGTGTATTGAATTTTAAAGTTTCAGTATCCATTGAACTAATCTCACTCGCAGAGAATTTTTTCAATAATTTTTTACTATCTGATGAGTTTTGCGCATGTATGGACAATCCCAACATTGCAATAGTTGCTATAAGTAATAGTTTCTTCATAATTATTTAACCATTTATTGGTTTGATTTGCAAAAATACTCACTATAAATTTGTAATGAAAAGTATTTTTTAACAAGTTATTGAATTCCTAATGTTAATTCAAAAGTTTTGATACTCTGTTTGAATTATCTACTTTTGATGACGAAACTTAGTTATAAAAGGATGCACGAGAAAATTAATAATTTAGAAAACTTTGCAAAGCAAGTTAGAAGAGATATAGTAAGAATGGTACACGCTGTTCAATCCGGTCATCCGGGCGGTTCATTGGGGTGTGCTGATTTTATCACTTGCCTTTATCAGGATATAATGGAGCAGAATCCTGCTCAATTTTCAATGGACGGAGAAAACGAAGATTTATTTTTCTTGTCTAATGGTCACATTTCTCCAGTGTTTTATAGTGTGTTAGCTAGAACGGGTTACTTTCCTGTGGAAGAATTAAAGACTTTTAGAAAAATAAACACAAGATTACAAGGTCATCCTACTACACACGAAGGATTACCAGGTGTGAGAATTGCATCTGGATCTCTAGGGCAAGGTATGTCTGTTGCAATTGGAGCAGCACTTGCCAAAAAAATGAATGGCGATGATAAAATTGTTTACTGTTTGCATGGCGATGGAGAACTTCAAGAAGGTCAAATCTGGGAATCGACTATGTATGCTGCTGGAAATAAAGTGGATAATTTGATTGCTACCGTTGATTATAATCACAAACAAATTGATGGGGATATTGATGATGTGCTTCCTTTGGGTGATTTACGAGCAAAATTTGAAGCGTTTGGTTGGTTTGTGTTGGAAATGAATGGTAATGACATAAAGGACATTCTACAAGTTATGGCTGTTGCGAAAGCAAAAACTGGACAAGGAAAACCAATTATGGTTATCATGAAAACAGAGATGGGGCAGGGTGTTGACTTTATGATGGGAACTCATAAGTGGCATGGATCACCACCAAATGATGAGCAATTGGCTAGTGCATTGGCACAAATCCCTGAAACTTTAGGGGATTATTAGATTTTGGAATCATTATTGGATACCATCTGAAAAAACATTATGAACAAATTACTGATATTATTCTCTCTTTTTTGTCTTGCTTTCACCACTTCAGTGAAGGCACAAGATGATATAGAGAAAATCCGTATTCTCTTCATTTTTGATGGTTCTAATAGCATGAATGCCCAATGGCAGAAATCAAGCAAGATTAATGTTGCTAGAAAACTAATGTTGCAAACATTAGATAGTCTTGAGAAGATTGATAACATTGAATTAGCGCTTAGACTCTATGGTCACCAGACTAGAATAATGCCCGGACAGCAAGATTGTAGCGATACAAAACTAGAAGTGCCCTTTGCTAGCAGCAAAACTAATGGATTAAAAATAAAAGATAAATTACGATCACTTGACTGTAAAGGAACAACGCCTATTGCGCTTTCTTTAGAACAAGCAGGTAATATGGATTTTCCAGAATGTGAAAATTGTAGAAATGTTATTATCTTAATCACAGACGGTATTGAAGCTTGCGATGGAGATCCTTGCGCAGTAGCAAGAGCACTCAATAAGCAAGGAATTAAACTAAAGCCTTTTATTATTGGAGTAGGACTGGACACAAGTTATTTGGGACAATTTAAATGTGTAGGAGAATTTTTAAGTGCTGATACGGAAGATTCGTTTAAATCGGTTTTGAGTTATGTGGTTAGTCAGGCAGTAAACAATACCACGGTTCAAGTGAACCTGAAAGATGGAAAATCAAGACCAAATGAAACGGATGTAACAATGTCTTTTTACATTCAGAACAACAATAAGTTGGAAGCAACTTATATGCACACCATGAATATAAATAGGGTGCCGGATACAATAGCCTTAAATCCTTTGCATAAATATAAACTTGTGGTACACACAACACCAGAGATTGTGGTGGAGAATATTTCGCTAAAGCCGGGGACTCATAACATCATAGAAACAGATGCTGCGCAAGGATTTTTAGATTTACGCATTCAGAGTAATTCGGATCCAACTAATGGAATTCAATGCATCGTTAGAAAAAGCGGTGAAATGCAAACGCTAAATGTGCAGCAAATGAACTCAAATCATAAATACCTAGTGGGTAAATATGACCTAGAGATTCTTACTTTGCCAAGAACTTATATGACGGATGTGAACATTAAACCTGGTTTAAATACTAAAATTGTCATTCCAAATAGTGGATACATCACCATTAAAAAAAGAAATGGACCATGTCAAGTATTGGAATTAAAAGACGGAGAAGAAAAATGGGTCTGTAATATTCCAGATAACTATCAGGCAACTACCATTAGAGTTTTACCAGGAAAGTATAAAGTTACTTATAGATCGGACAATTCAATTTCTACGGCAAACACAGTAGAAAGAATTTTTACGATAACACCAAATCACGAAGAATTAATTGATTTTTAATATTACAACCTATACCTATTAATTATGAAAGAATATCCAGTACTTGGAAAAAAAGACACTAGATCAGGATTTGGAGATGGCCTGACAGAATTAGGAAAAACCAATGATAAAGTAGTTGCACTTTGTGCAGATTTGATTGGGTCTTTAAAAATGGGAGAGTTTCAAAAGAATCATCCTGATAGATTTTTTCAAATAGGAATTGCGGAAGCAAACATGATGGGAATTGCTGCTGGACTTACTATTGGTGGAAAAATTCCTTTTACTGGAACGTTTGCCAATTTCTCTACCAGTAGGGTTTATGATCAAATAAGACAATCTATTGCTTACTCTGGTAAGAATGTAAAAATATGTGCTTCGCATGCTGGTTTGACTTTGGGTGAAGATGGGGCAACGCATCAAGTACTAGAAGATATAGGGATGATGAAAATGTTACCACACATGACAGTTATTAATCCTTGTGATTATAACCAAACCAAAGCAGCAACATTAGCTATTGCAGATTACGAAGGCCCCGTTTATTTAAGGTTTGGAAGACCAAGTGTCCCAATTTTTATTCCTGAGGATATGCCATTTGAAATTGGTAAAGCAATTGTCCTTTCAGAAGGAGCAGATGTTTCAATTTTTGCAACGGGTCATATGGTATGGAAAGCTTTGGAGGCATGCAAGGAATTAGAGGCACAAGGAATCAGTGCAGAAATAATAAATATCCACACGATTAAACCTTTGGACAAAGAAGCAGTCATAGCATCTGTAAGTAAAACAAAATGTGCTGTGACAGCAGAGGAACATCAATTAGCTGGTGGATTAGGTGAGTCAATTGCTCAAGTGTTATCAAAAGAGTTGCCATCTCCAATGGAGTTTGTAGCGGTAAATGACACATTTGGAGAAAGCGGAACCCCAGACCAATTAATGGAAAAATATGGTTTAACAACCGCTAATATTGTCTCTGCTGCGCAAAACGTTTTGAAAAGAAAATAGTCTTTTCAAAATAGTAAATGCGAATAGAAAACGATTCTAAAATATTATCGCTGTACCAAGATGGGCGTCACCAGGATGCCCTGAAGTTGCTCATGGAATCTTATCAAGAAAGATTGTATTGGCACATTAGACGCATCTTATTATGTCATGACGATACAGATGATGTATTGCAAAACACCATTATAAAAATATGGAAAGGTCTAGAAAACTTTAAAGGAGACGCTAAACTTTATACCTGGATGTTTAGAATTGCATCCAATGAAACTTTTACTTTTCTTGAAAAGAACAAAAAGCAAAAACTCAACATAGATATTTCTGAGAATTTTGAGTTTAAGGATCCTTCACATCCTGAAGATTTATCTGGTGATGAGATTCAATTGAAATTGGAACAGGCCATCGCTACGCTTCCTGAAAAGCAAAGAATGGTGTTTCATTTAAAATATTTTGAAGAAATGAAGTATTCTGATATCTCCAGTGTTTTAGGCACTTCTGTGGGTGCATTGAAGGCAAATTATCACTTGGCGGCAAAAAAAATTGAAGAATTTTTAAAATCAAATTAAACCTTTTGAAACTATCCAAGTCTTAGTAAGCAGATGAATGAAAATAATTCACATATTGAAAATGAAGATTTGAATTTCTTAAATGGAATTTCTAAAAAAAACAACTTCAAAACTCCGGCCGGGTATTTTGAAGGGCTTGCAAGCAATTTAGAAACAAAACTAGAAGTCAAAAATTCTAAATCACCTAAGCGAGGCATAGTTAGAAATATTGTTATCAATCTTTCTATCGCAGCAGCGGTGATCATCGGAGTGTTTATTTTCAAACCATCTACCAATCAAATTGAAACACCTGTGTTTTTAGGTGAAACAGTCGTTGTGGATGATTTCATGGAAAGCATGATTGACTCAGATGATTTTGTTGAGATAGATTATGTAGCAGATATGATACCTGTGGAGTCTGTTGAAACGGAAGTTGAGATACTTTTAGCAGTTACAGATGTTGATTACCAAGAAATCTCATCAGATGATTTGTACGATGTATTTGAAAGTGATTGGGAGGAAATAGATTATGAATTTTAAAACCAAAAGAAAATGAAAAAGTTAAATTTATTATTGGCAATGTTTCTATTGATCGGAATAGGAAGTGCTACAGCACAAAAGAAGGACAAAGCGGAAATGAAGGTTCAGAAAGCAGAAATGGAAGCTAAGAAAGTTGCTTTTATTACTGAAAAATTAGAGTTGAAACCAGAAGAGGCGGAAAAATTCTGGGCATTGTACCATGAGAAAGAGGAAAAACAAAAAGCGCTTAAAAAAGAATTCAGATCTGCTAAACCTCAGAAAGATCAGAAAGTAGACGATATGACTGATGCTGAGGTTACAGTATTATTAAACAAAGGTTTTGAATTAAAAGAGAAAAATCTAGCGCTTGATAAAGAGTATAACCAAAAATTTATAGAAGTGATAGGGGTTAAAAAAACTGCAAAACTTTATCATGTTAAAAACGAATTTAAAAAGAAGGGTAAAACGAATCCTGGTCCAAAAAGACCAGAAGGTAGTGGTGGTAGATAATTCACCAATTTAGTGTATAGATAAAAGGTCACCATTATTGGTGGCCTTTTTTTGTGTTAAATGTTAAATTCGACACAACTAATTATGGTGTGATAATAGTTTTTTACAAAAAATGTATCTTTCTAGTCACTTTCACATTATGAAGGTAAATTAGACAACTATGAGTGACACTTCTCCATTTCATAAGTCTCAAGAAGAGATTAAAACTGAAGCCCATATTATAGAACTTAGTAAGCAAGACCCAAAAGCTTTTAAGGCTATTTATGATAACTATTTTCCGCAGATTCTAACTTATGTATATAATAGAATGGATGATAAAGATGTGGCAATAGATGTTACTCAACAAACTTTTCTAAAAGCATTAAACAATATTCATAAATATGAAAATAGAGGACTTCCCTTTTCTAGTTGGCTGTATAGAATAGCCCATAACGAGTTGAATGATGTCTTTAGAAAGAATGCAAAGTTGAGGACTGTCAATCTTACAGATCACTTTTCCAATTTACTGCAACAAGAAATGGAGGATGAAGGGCTTAATGATTGGTTAGCCAAATTGAAAATTGTAATTCGAGGGTTAAAAGAGTCGGATTTTAGAATTGTAGAAATGCGCTTTTTTGAAGAAAGACCTTTTGCTGAAATAGGAGAAATTTTAGACATTACAGAGAACAACGCCAAGGTGAAAACCTACAGAATTTTAGATAAAATGAAGACGATGTTGCTAAGTGTGAACGCTTAAAAATGAAATTATGAAAGACTCAAAAATAAATATGAATAAGCCACCATTATCTGAAACAGAAATTAATAATGCGAAGGATTTTGATAAACTATTAAAGGACGCGGGACCCGGAGATTCAGACCCAAATCCTAATTCAAAGAACAATAAATTTAAACTTATTATTGGTGGAATAATTATCGCGCTAGTAGGTTGCGCACTTTGGTTTATGCCTAGTAAAGCAGAGAAAGAGGCAACAAAAGAAATTAAAACCAAAGTGGATTTGTCTACTTTGAATGTGAACCCTTTGTTGGCTGGTGTGGATATCCCAACAGATAGTTACACTATTACAGCAGAGAATGGAGGAAACTTCACAACTCCAGTTGGTACCAATATTAAAGTACCAGCAAATGCGTTTCTAGATAAGAATGGCAATCCTATTGCAGGAGAAGTGGAACTAAAATTCAGAGAATTCCATGATGTGCCTTCTATTTTTGCGGCTGGTATTAATATGACCTATGATAGTGCAGGTACAGAATATCACTTTGAGTCTGCGGGAATGTTTGAGATTGAAGGATTCCAAAATGGTGAAGCATTATTTACAAATCCGAATGCGCTAATTTCTGTGGAATTAGCTAGTAAGCAATTGGGAGATCATTTTAATATATATTACCAAGATCCAGAAAGTGGTTGGAAATACATTCGTAAAGACACTGTTTCAAAAAAGGAAATGCCGATGCTGGATTCTTTTGTGATATCAGATAAAGAATTGCAATTGTCTAAACTTAAAAAAGACCTAAACAAAGCGGAGAAAAAGTTCAAAAAGGCATTAAAAAAAGAAGGGATAATGATTCCTGAAAAGGCTAATGATGATTTGTATGCCATGAAAATTGCATTTACGAATGAAGAGTTTCCAGAATTGGCACCATACAAAAATATTGTATTTGAAATTACTGAAGCCAATGAAGATTTTGATCCAAAGATGGCACAACAAAATTGGAAAAGTATTGAATTAAAAAAGAATATTTTGGGTGTATATGTAATGCATCTGTACGGAAATACTAAAGAAAAATTGTTTGTTAGACCTGTTTTTACAGATGAGTCAATAGAAAGTGCTAATCAAACTTTTGAGAACCTATTTGAAGAATATACTGCAAAATCTGATGGTAAATTGGCAGAAGAAAGAGAGGAATTAAAAGCATTGGCTCAAATATATCAAACTACACAGCAAGAAGTGATTGATGCCTATAATGCGAGTATTGGTGTGAATGCCAATCAAGATAAAATTTGGAATCAGACAAACACAGTGAAAAGAGTGTTTACTGTGGCTAATTTTGGTATGTGGAATTCAGATTGTCCTGCTAATTTGCCTAAAGGTCAAGAAGTATATCCAGTATTTGTAAATGAAGATAATGAGGCTGATACTTTAAATTTTTCTACCTTGTATATTGCAGAATATGGTAAAAATGCGCTTTACACTTATTGGGGTGATTGGGGTAATAAAGACGAAGTAAATACAGATGGAAAGAAAAAAAGAGTTTTTGAAAATCCTTTGTTTACCTTTAACCCTAAGCAAGAAACTGTGGTATGGTTTGTGACAAATAAGGGAAATGTTGCAGTTGTACAACCAGAAGATTTGAAAAAGGTTACCTTTAACAAGGATAATACGACTATCAAGATGAAGGTGCATAAAGTGGTAGGAGATGCAAAAACTATTAAGAAAATACTAGGCTGGAAGTAGATGAGAAAGATGTTGGTTTTAATATTAGTAACAAGTGTTTTGGCTTTTTGGAGTCAGAAAGAAACGCTGGTTTTTAAAGTGTCAAAGCCAGAATCAACAATTGAAATTACAACAGCAGATACTGTATTTAGACAAGGCGAAAGAAATATATTTATGGTTTCGTCAACTGGAGGGAAAACCATTACATCTGTAAGCGTTTTTGGAAGTAAAGTTTATACAATCCGACCTGGATTATATGAGGTTTCGTTTAGCAAACCTGGTCTAACCTATATAAAGGTGATGGTATTGAATGAGAAAGGGGAGCCAGAAATTGGTACAGTTGAGAAGATTCAAGTTTTAGGTTTGCCAAAGGTAGATTTGTTTTTGTGTGGAACAAAGGCAGACAGTGCCTTAGATATAAAACACTTAATAGAAGTTAGAAAAGTGGATGCGGTGATGAAAGACAAGAACTTTGATTATAAACCTGCTGTCACATCCTTTAAGTTGCGAATGAAACAAGATACCTTCAAAATTAATGGAAATATGATACCTTTTGAATTGAAGAGTAAAATGTATGATTTAAAACCTGGAGACCCACTTGAATTAATAGAAACAAGGGTTATGATTCCTGATGAAAACAAGAACATTGTTGTTGTCCCTAATTTTACGGTATTTTTAATTAATTCTGATCAACACACAATTGGTAAGAGAAAATATATTAATCCCGCTGAATAGAAAACCCTTTAGAATGAAAGGTTGGTTCGCAATCTGAAAGTGAAATTACTTGTAGTAAAATTTCATCTCCTTCTTTGAATCCATAATCGGCAGGATTGAATTCTATGCCTCCAATTTTGTAGTTTGCTTTGATTTTTTTCCCATTAATCGTCATACTTTTAACACAAAACTTCTTTTTTCCGACCACATTTGGGTTGTTAATTTGAACCGCTGTTCCGTCCCACACGCCAACGTAGTAAGTCGTTTTAGGCTTTTTGGCACTAGCGGAAACTATGAGTAATCCAAAAATGATTGTGAATATGTATTGTTTAAGGGTAACCGAGCGCATCATTTTTTAGTTGAATTTTACAATACCAAAGTTATTACTTTTTGATAAATACTATGCGACAACACAATGAAGATATCGGTTTGTTTCCTTTAAGGCTGTTTTTACTGCCAGGTGAACAGACGACTCTTCACATCTATGAACCTCGTTATTTACAACTCATTATGGAGTGCGTAAATGATTTTAAGGTCTTTGGAATTCCTTATCAAACCAAAACAGCACTAAGTGAATTTGGTTCTATGGTTAGTGTTATTCAAGTACTAAAAAAATATGAAAACGGAGAGATTGATGTTTTGGTAGAGTGTAATCAAAATTTTAAAATCAATCATTTTGAAGGTCAGAAGGAAAACAAACTATACCCATGTGGTTCTGTTTCTTTGATGGATGACTTTAATACCGACCCTTCGGAAGAGTTGATGCAGCAAGTGAAGCTTTACCTCGAAACATTGCTAGATAAACAAGTTACAGATGAGTTGAGTGAGTATTTTTCATTCAAACAAATTATTAAATCTCTCAATCTTTCTGATGAAGAAAAATTCAAATTTTTGAGTTATACAGAAGAAAGAAAAAATCAATTCTTAATAAGAAAATCCAAATTTCTTAGCATCCTTATTGAGCAAGAAAAAATGGTTGTGGATCAGTTTTATTTGAATTAGGAAATTTCTCGTTTTGTATTCTCTTGTTAATTATTGTTAAAATTAATCGCCATTTTATTTGCATATGCATTTAGTTTAGTTTAGTTGCTAAACTAAAATACTTAGCATATAATGGCACAGTTAACTAAACTATTTTTACCAACAATTTTGACCATCGTCTCAATTAATTACTCAGCTCAAAACACTTTACCACTCAGTGGAAATGTTGGGGTTGGAACAGTTACTCCAGCCTGTGAACTCGAAGTACATGGTAATACTGACCTAAAGGGTGGAGTTGTGATGAGAGACTGTGTGAAAGTTGAGAAAACTTTGATAGTTGATCAAGATGTGAAAATAAAAGGTGAATCAATTTTTGTAGGTAATGCCAAAGCAAAACAAGATATGACGGTAATAGGTATTACCAAAATGAAAGGGGATGCATTTGTAAATGGAGAATTCAAATTCAAAGGATTGCAAGATTTGAACCTGGTAGATGATAGGTTTTTGATGATAAAACCTAATGGAAAGGTAGAAGTTTTTGAAAAAGCAGGATTGATCAACCTATTGTACGAACCACAATTATGCTTGACAAAACCCGATGGAAATTATTATGCTCCTACATGGTCTGGAATTGATGGCGTAGGTGGTAACGATGGAATTCTTTATACCGCAGATAATTGTCCAGGTAAAGTTGGGATTGGAACTAATGCTCCTATTGGCAAACTAGACGTAAGAGGTGCCACGTACATAGGAAGTGGCATGACTAATTCTGGAACTATGTTGTCAATCAATCAAGAAGCACCCAATAAAAATGGCTTGGACGTATTTTTTACGAGTACTTCTCCAACATTGACTGGAATAGGAATAAATACAGTAGTTGATAAAGACTTAAGAGTTGCCTTCAATGTGAGAAATGAAGCTGTAAATAGAAATGTATTTTCGGTACAAGGAGATGGGAAGGTTACTATAAATGGGACAAGTCCTCATTCATTAGAAATAAAAACAAATAACTTTAATAATGCTTGTGTCGCTTTTTATCCACAAAGTGATCAATCTGATTTATTATATTTTGATAGAGCAAACAATTTAAGGGGAGTATTTAGACAATACATAGAAAACGGACATAGCGTTTATACTTGGGACGATAGAAGTGGTGGTTCTGTCACTGAACTTATGAAACTGTCTTCAGATGGCATTCTATATGCTCATGAAATCAAAGTGAAAACAGGAACATTCCCAGATTATGTTTTTGATGATACATATAAATTGCTTTCCGTTAAAGAAGTTGAAGAGTTTATTTCAAAAAACGGAAGATTACCTAATATGCCCGCAGCTGATGAAGTTATAGAAAATGGTATGGCTGTAGGTGAAATAGAAGTTAAATTGGTTGAAAAAGTTGAAGAGTTAACTTTATATATTATAGCCTTAGAAAAGAAAATGAATGCCTTGCAATCAGAAATAGATGCTATTAAATAAATCCATATATTATATCATATCTATACTGGTTATTGTTAGTTGCAAGAAAATGGACAAAAAAGCCAACCAAATGATTCCTGGGAATACTTGGGAAATTACGAGCATCAATCACAATGGTGTGGAAGTATTAGAAGATTATTTTCGTGACTCCTGCCTTTGTAAGAAGCTGTACTTCTCCGAAGCACCTTCTAATGATTACCCAAGAGAAAATTCCGTTTACTTTTCTGATTGTTCTGTGAATTCGTCAATACCAGCTGGGGGTGTTTTTTCTTCTATTAGTGATTACAGCATCTATAGCGTGAAAGGTGCAAAGCCACGAAAATATGCGTTTATGGAATTCTATAACTATGAAGGCTCTATCAATTCTTGTAAGTGTGGCAGGTATTCCAGTGCTCAGAGTTATACCATCAATGAAGTAGACACCAAAAATCAAACTTGGAAAATGAAAACAGAACTAGCAGACGGTATTTGGGTAGTAAGTTTTAAAAAAGTAGAATGAAAAATCTAACCTACATATTAATTTTCCTATTACTTGCTACCTCATGCAACAAGCCATCTAGACCTGCCAGAAAACTGACCAAAGAGTTAAACGATACAAAATGGGAGTTTTACTATGCAGAAGATATTTATGGCAATGACATTACTGCAATTGTTCTGGCTGACTCTGCTATTTGCCAGTGTTTTGAGTTTAATAAGACTAATAAAAAAGACCCCTCAGAGAAAAATGGTTTTGCCTCAAAATGCTCCAATACTTATTACACATCCTATGTTGGTAATTGGGGAGTTTTTGACTGGAAAAAAAGGGAAAGAGAGTATGGTAGTCTTTCTTCTTTTACCAACGCTTGGGCTGAATTTGGATTTGCTACGGGAGGTATGGTTAATGAATCATTA
>JBFHGR010000049.1:0-24471 GCA_041583015.1 Parvicella sp.
AGTGAGTGTTTGAAATCCCATAACTCCACCTATGGCATCACTACCATAAACCACAGAACCAGGTCCAAAAATCACTTCACTGTGCTCAATTGCGAATGGATCAAGTGAAATAACATTCTGAATATTTCCACCTCTAAAAATGGCCGTATTCATTCTCACTCCATCCACAGAATAAAGCAATCTATTAGTGGAGAACCCCCTTATCATTGGACTACCTCCGCCCTGTTGACTTTTCTGCACATACACATAACCAGAGCCTGCCAGCATATCTGCAGCAGTTTGAGGATTCTGCATAGCAATATCTTTTGCTGAAATAGAGATACTTGTAATTGGTAAATCTTGAGATTTCTGACTCCATTTAGTACCGTATACAACCACCTGATTAAGACTCAAAGAAGGAATAAGTTCTATTTTAAACCCGCTATTTTTAAGTTCTTCAAAAGACTTTGATTCCGCCTGATAATCTAGCAAGGTAAATACTATTTTTTCGGAGCCCTTAAATGATGAGATATCTACCATACCTTCCTCATTAGAAAAAACACTGCCTTTGGGGTTTTCGCTAGCCACAGTAACCATTTCTACAGGCTCATTGGTTTCTGCATTAGTTATAATAAGCGTTTGCGCATTTCCATTAAGCGAAAGCATAGCCAACACTAATGGAAAAATAAAATTTTTCATTCTTTTATTAATTTAGTTATTTTCTAAGAAATAATTTTTAGATGTAATAGAGCATCTAATATTTATGAAAATAAACTAAACTTTCGGAGGTGGATATAGGCGATTAATTTCAGAATCAAGTACATTATTCATAGTTGAATATGCAAGATTATTTTCAATAGAAAACAACAAATAATTAGCGTCAGGATTGTCAAAAAACAATGAATCCACAAAATGATCTAGATGAGTTTTATCCTGATAACTTCCTTTGACTTGATTCCACTTTTGGCCAAACAAAGCAGCCAACTGTGCATTAAGTTTTGTTTCCCTTTTATCTAACCAACATGAATAAACATACCTATCATCTTCTTTTCTAAAAGAAACAATATCATACATATTACCATTGTATTCAAACTCATGGGAATGTTTCCATTTAAGTTCATTTTCTATCTGTTGTTTTGAAAAAGAAAAAGTTACTAAATCCTTTTTATCCACTCCTTGCATCATCATTTGTTTCACCTCTTTGCGCACCATTTTTTTTTGATGTTTTAACCAAAGAAAGGTTCCACTAAAAGGAATTACTAAAGCTAGTATAAAAGATATTGCGAAAATTTGTTTCAATTATTGGACATTCTTGTGTTACAAAAATACAAAAACAAACCGACAGCATCAATAAGCGTAAAATTCTAGAATGAAACTTCTTTTATCACTACTTGCTGAGCTTTTAATATTCCAAAACCATTTTCCACGTTATTATACATTATAACGGGCTGCGCAAACGGATTTCCATTTGATGCTGTAAACGCTCTATATGTTTTTTCGTATAAAAAAGCACTTTCCGACAAAGACGTTAATCTAACTTCTAAATAATCGTCATAACTTCTTGTGTCTTCAACATAAAAAATCAATTCCTTTGACTGTCCATCAAATAGCACATCATCAAAAAACACCTCTGAATAATATCCCTCACCAGATAAACCTAAGGAAACATCGTCCGATCTAATCGCTAGAGGATATCCGTATGAGTTGCCATTAACACTTTGAAAAGTATATACTTCAATTTTATAAAAATTTGATTTATTTGGGACATCATCAAAGCCAATAGTGATTTTTAACTCTTCAAAATTCGATTGGCTACTCACCCCCAAAGTATCAATACTTTTTATAACAATTTTTTCAGGAATTGAATCTACGGCTTGAACACTTTTATACCCTTCTACATCTGCAACTATTCGATACCCTCCATAATCCTGAGGATAAGTTGTACCTCGGTAAAAACCGTTACCAATATGGTCAAGTGTTTCTACAAAATTCCCTTCCAAATCCCACACATCTACTTTTCCATTTTCTAACGAAATTAAGTCTCTACTATCCAACACACTTAAACTTCTACTTAAATGAACTAGAAAGGTGCTATCAGGATTGATATCTGCATTCAATACAATTTTAGACTCTTTTGAAGCATCATCAAAATCAATATACTTTTCACATGAAGTTATCCCAATTGTAAAAAGGACAATAACTAGTGATATTAAAATCGCTTTCATAAACATTAGAATTTAAAACTATAACTAAATGAGGGTATCAATGGAAACAAACTAACCTGTGTGAGTCTTCTATCTCCAACATTATCTCTAGAAAAATATAGATAAAATGGATTCTGTCTATTGTAAATATTATACACTCCAAAACTCCAAGTACGTTCCCATTTCTCCATTTTCTTATGAAGGTTAATTCCTATATCTAATCGATGATATGCCGGCATTCTATAACCATTTCTCGACTCAATATATTCAATTTCTCCATAGCCAAACCCTCCATAAAAATTAGTAGCAGCATCAAAAGAGTTGTATCTTTCTGTACCTAGCGTCACAGCATTTCCAGTACCGTAAACCCAAACTACTCCGATATCCACTTTATCATTAAACTTATGTGTAATGGCAGCGCCTATATCATGTCTTCTATCGTATCGATAAGGGAAAGGCTCACCAAAGTTTAGATTTTCAAAAGTTCTATTGCTCCAAGACAGGGTATAACCTACCCACCCACTAGTTTTTCCGATTTTTTTCTCAAAAAGAATCTCAGCACCATACGACAATCCACTTCCTACTTCCACCTTATCTTCCCATGTTTCGTTGTTTCCAAAAAATGATGCCCCATCTTTATACTCAATCAAATTCTCCATGGTTTTATAATATCCTTCGATACTAAATTCATACTTTTTTGCAATAGTATGAGCATAACCAATGGCCACTTGATTGGAAAACTGAGGTTTAATATCAGCAGTTGGTGGCACCCATAAATCAGTTGGCAATCCTATCCCTGAATTAGTAAGTAGATGTAAATATTGCGCCATACTGGCAAAAGATGCCTTGATAGAACTTAATTCATTTAGTAAATACCTTGCAGAAATCCTAGGTTGTAATGAAGTGTAAGTTACACCTTCTACCACAAATCCAGAGAAATGCAGCCCAGCATTCACTTTAATTCTTTGACCAATTTTAAAATCATCCTCTGCATAAACCCAAAACTCACCAGCATTGATAGGATTTGCCCCAAAAGAAGTATCTATTTGAGAACTTCCATTAGCGTCTTGCTTGAATGTGTTCACGCCAGGAGTAAATGTATGGTTAGTATAACCCGTCCCAAATTTCACAAAATGATCTGGATGAGGATTATAATCAAAATCAACCTTACCAGAAAAATCTTTAATTCCGGACAGGTAATCAAATGAAAAAGCATTGGAAGTTGTCCCCGAAGATGATGTTTGCGTATCTTCTTCTGAAAATCCAATATTAAAATTATACTTGCTAAAAGTCAGTGTAGTATTACTAAATAGTTTTGGAGTAATTAAATAGTTCCACCTTAATGCAGCAATAGCATTCCCCCATTTTAAATCATTTACCGATTCAATATCATAAGTAGTTCCATTTTGGGAATAAGAATCGGTAAAATTGGCATAAAACTTATCATTTCCAAAATAACCACTTGCATACAACCTACTTTTATCTGAAAACTTGTGATTGATTTTGGCATTTAAGTCGTAGAAAAAGTACCCTCCATAACCAGAACCTTCTGCAGCCGCTTTAATTAAAGGTCGAGCTAATAAATCTATGTAAGTTCTTCTACCAGAGATAGCAAATGATGTTTTATCCTTAACAATAGGCCCCTCCAACATTAATTTAGCAGAAATTAAGCCTATAGATCCTTCTCCATGAATTTCCTTCATGTTTCCTTCTTTCATTCTAATATCAATTACAGAAGACAATCTTCCTCCATAATGAGCAGGAAAACCACCCTTAATTAATTGCACAGAATTAATTGCATCGGCATTAAAAACAGAGAAAAAACCAAATAAATGAGATGCATTATAAACCGGAACACCATCTAAAAGTATGAGATTCTGATCAGGACCTCCTCCTCTAACATATATACCTGACGCTCCTTCAGATCCACTTTGCACTCCTGGAAGAAGTTGTAATGTTTTCATGACATCCTGTTCTCCAAGAAACACGGGAAGCGCTTTTACTTTTTCCATTGAAAGATCAATAGAACTCATTTGCGAATCATCTTGAATAGAATTTTGAGATTCAGCAGTTATAACGACTTCATCCAGATTATTTTGAGCAACCAACTCAACGTTAAGTTTAATATCCTTAGCTAATTCTACACTAAATTTCTGAGGAGTAAAACCAACAAAAGAAAACCTTAACCTAGCAGAGTCTCCGGGAAGAGTAATACTAAAGTAACCATAAGGATTGGTTGTTGTTCCTTTTAACGTCATTTCATCAAACACAGTAGCGCCAATTAATGGTTCTCCTGAATTCCCATCTGAAATATAGCCAGATATTGTAGCCTGTCCGTAATAGTAAAAAAACAGAAATGAAAACAGAAATGATGTAAAATATTTCATTTTATTTATTTTACTATTAACGCAAAACTTTGGTTTTATTGTTATTCAATAAAACTCAATTTAAGCATATTTGTATTTCCCTTTTCTTCAATGGGAATACTCGCTGTATTGATAATTAAATCACCTTCTTTCAAGAATCCTTCTTTTTTCAGAAGATACTTTATATCTGCAATGGTATGATCCGTAGACACCATTTTGTCATAATAAAATGTTTCTACTCCCCAAACGAGCGACATCATAGAAAGTAATTTTCTGTTTCCGGAGAAAACAAAAATCTTTGCTTTAGGTCTTTGACTACTAATTTTAAAAGCGGTATATCCAGAATGTGTCATTGTGACAATAGCTTTAGCCTCCACTCTCGCAGATAATCTACAAGCATTAAAACAAATACTATCAGTAATGAATCTATCTTGATTTTTTTCAGGTGTCTTATCTTTTTCATATAAAGCATCGTAATCCGACTCGATTTTGTCGATAATTTTCCCCATTGCTTTTATTACTTCTTCAGGATGTTTCCCAACAGAAGTTTCTCCACTAAGCATCACAGCATCTGCGCCATCCATTACTGCATTGGCTACATCGGTAACCTCTGCTCTTGTAGGTGAAATATTGTCAATCATACTCTCCATCATTTGCGTAGCAATAATAACTGGCTTAGCATGCTCTAAACATTTTCTGACTATTTCTTTTTGAATTAATGGGACATTTTGCATAGGGACTTCTACACCTAAATCACCACGTGCAACCATCACGGCATCAGTAACCTTAATTATATCATCCAATTCGGCAACTGCTTCCGGCTTTTCAATTTTGGCAACAACTCTTGCATGTTTATTTTGAGAAGAAATGATGTGTTTTAATTCTATAATATCACGTGCCGATCTTACAAAAGAAAGACCAATCCAATCAATATTATGCGACAAGGCAAAATCTAAATCTTTTAAATCTTTTTCTGTAAGACAGGGTTGAGAAATCTTGGTATTTGGTAAGTTTACACCTTTATTTGACGACAAGATACCTCCATGAAGTACTTTTAACTTTACTTCATCTTTAAAATTAGTTTCAATTACTTCTAATTGTAATTTTCCATCATCCATCAAAATCATCTCTCCTGGCTTGACATCTTTAGGCATTTCTTGATAAGAAATATAGATTTTTTCTGAGGTTCCAATACATTTTGTACTGGTCATAATGATTTCTGCACCATCTACTAACTCCACTCCATTATCTTGCATTTCACCCACTCTAATCTTTGGACCTTGGAGGTCTCCCAAAATTGATGTATGTGTATCCAACTCGTCATCAATTCTACGAATTGTATTTATCAATTCTTCTACTACCTCATGCTTTCCATGTGAAAAATTTAATCTACATACATTCACCCCTTCCGAAATCAGTCCTTTGATTTGCTCGTATGATGCACTTGCTGGACCCAAAGTCGCAACAATTTTAGTTCTTCTTGTTTTCATATTATTTTGTAAAAAAAGTCAAATCTTTGTGAATCCAAAGTTGACATTTACTTCTGAAATATAAAGTTAATGAATTATTATTAAAAAATTAGATTTTCTTTAGATTTTAAAGTTTCCAAGTCAATCTCAAAAGTTGTTAAAACAAAAGGTATCAACTTAATTTTTTGATTCATTTCATTAAAATCCAACTGAAAATGATCGGTAGCAATAAAAATATAATCTGCCTGCGGTTTTTCAGGTATGAGAAATCCCATTGTGCTTCTATTAGCGATTAACCTATAGTCAATTTCATTGTCAAAATCTATATCCGAAAACATGGTATGCATACTATGTCTATTGGACTTCTTTATTATAACCTCTATATCTTTCTCCTCTTTTTGCATAGTGATGCCTAAAACCTGATTAATGGCCCAGCAAATTCTATAGTCTTTTTCATGGCAACTGATACCCAAGACATTAAAATCAAATTCATATTCTTCTTCCAATTCATACCTATTCATTTCACTGAGATTTTCAGTTTAGTACCTGTATGAAGCGTACTCATATCAATATGACTATTTAATTTTTTTATTTCTTCAACTGACCCGTTATATCTTTTAGCAATATCCCAAAGAGTATCTCCCTTCTCAACGATATGATATTTATAATCGCCCTCTACGATTAACTTTGAATTCTTATGTTCAGTGTTTTCCTCCTCTTTTTCTTTTTCAGCATAATTGTTCTGATAATTTTCAGGTTCCTGAAGCAACTTAAATACCACTAACTTTTTTCCAGACCTAATTCTTATTTTAGTCATTATGTTCCAAGCTCTAATATCTTGCTCTGTACAATGATATTTTTTAGTAATACTTTCCAGTGTTTCACCTTTTTTAACGATGTGAATCACCTCTTTTCTAGCAGGCATGTGACTAGCTACCCAATACTTATATTCAAGAGTAGAATATTTATAAATAGAATCTTCATACTTCAAAAAATCACCCACCAATTCCAACGGTAACTTAATTGGTAATTTCCTCAAAGAATCTGCAGGTACAATTTCGGTTAAGTACATTGGATTAATATAAGACAACTTCACCCTATTGTATTTAATCCACTCCTCCACAACTCCCATATCAACTCTTTGACTGACATGTACTGTATCCATTTCAAAATCGTTAAACAAAGGCGGTTTAGGATAAATATTGTGTTCTGATGCGTAATTCATCACGTAATTAATAGCGATAAAAGCTGGCACATAATTTTGCGTTTCTTTAGGGAGAAAAGGTCTAATACTCCAATAATCTTTCTTACCTCCAGACCTTCTTATTGCTTTAGTGACCGTTCCTTGCCCAGCATTGTAGGCCGCTAATGAAAGACTCCAATCTCCGTAAATTGCATATAATTTAGACAAATATTTACATGCTGCCTCTGTAGCCAAATAAGGGTCATTTCTTTCATCAATAAAAGAACCTATTTCTAATCCATATCCCTTGCCAGTAGCTGGCATAAATTGCCATAATCCTCCTGCTCCAGATCTACTTTTTGCTTTTGGATTCAAAGCAGATTCTACAATAGGGAGATATTTCAATTCCATAGGAAGATGATAAGCACTTAATTTTTGTTCAAACAGCGGAAAATACAATTGACTCAACCCAAGCATTCTTGACGTAAGTCTATATCGTTTTCTGACGTACACTTTAGTCATAGCTAATGCTACATCATTTGCTAAGAAATCAAATGGAGATTTTTCATCTAATAATTTTATTCTTTGGATAATTTCTTCATCAGAAACTTGCGGCACTGAATCCCGAGAATAATTAAAGTGATTCAAATCATTAGTATCTGAAGTGAAGGAATCAATATAATCAAAATGAGCAACCAACAAACTATCACATCTATTTACAAAAGCCTCATCCTCTGGAGAAAGTTTATTTTGCGCAATTGATGCATTAAACAATAAGAATCCTACAATCAGTAAGCTGCTATTTGCCCAAAAAGTTTTCATTAATCAACTTCATTCATAAGTTCTGCGGAGAACCTTAATAATTTTGCATCTTCATTTTTTGCTCCCATTAGTTGCATTCCAAAAGGCATTCCATTAGAATGTTCTCCTTTGGGTAAAGAAATTGCTGGTATACCTGATAAATTTGCATGAACTGTAAAAATATCTTGAAGATACATTGTAATAGGGTCGTCTGAATTTTCACCTAATTTGAAGGCAGTAGTTGGTGCTGTTGGCATTAGTATGAAATCGTATTCCTTGAAAAGTTGTTCTGTCTTCTCCTTAATTAATCTTCTAACTTTCAAACCTTTCGTATAATACGCATCAAAATAACCAGCGCTCAACACAAAAGTACCCAGCATGATTCTTCTTTTGACCTCAGCCCCAAACCCTTGACTTCTAGACTTAAAATAAGTACTTTCAATATCTTTAGAGTCTTCGCTTCTAAAGCCAAAATGGGCACCATCATATCTCGCAAGATTTGATGAAGCCTCCGCGGTTGTAAGGATATAGTAATTTGGAATCATATAATCCAACAAAGGAAAGTCAACCCCTTCAACCTCGTGTCCTAAACCTTCTAACTCTTTAATAAAACTTTCCGTATAACTTTTTACTTCAGGATCTAATCCATTTGTTGTTATACAGTCTTTGATATATGCAATTTTGTATTTTTTTCCTGTATCATTATTTAATTCTTCAGCATAAGCTGGCACCTCAATTTCAGACACTGTACTATCATACTCGTCATTACCAGCAATTACTTCCAAAATCAATGCTGCATCTTCAACAGTATGCGTAAGAGGTCCTATTTGATCAAAACTAGACGCATATGCTAATAAACCATGCCTAGAAACTCTACCGTAAGTAGGTTTAAATCCAACAATTCCGCAATAAGATGCTGGCTGTCTAATAGACCCTCCGGTATCACTACCTAAAGCAGCAATGCATAATCCCTCTGCAACTGCCGCAGCCGAACCTCCGGAAGAACCTCCAGGAACCCTATCTAATTGGATTGGGTTTTTGACACTACCATATGCTGAATTCTCATTGGATCCCCCCATAGCAAATTCATCACAATTCACCCTTCCAATGATTATAGCATCTTCCGCCAACAATTTTTCTACGACAGTAGAATTATAGATAGACTCAAAACCTTCCAAGATCTTTGATGCTCCAGAAACCTTGTGATCTTTGTAGCAAATATTATCTTTTAAAGCGATAACCATTCCAGCTAACTTCCCTTGAGTTCCTTGTGAAATTTTCTGATCCACTTCTTCTGCTTTTTTCATGGCAGAATCTGTAAAAACCTCTAAAAAGGCGTTCGTTTGGGAAGCTTTAATTTTTTCACAATAATAACCTACAAGAGCCACGCAATTGGTGACTCCTTCTTGTAAATCTTTTCTTACTTGGGAATAAGATTTATAATCTTTCAAAATGATATTGTTTTATTTACGACTTCTCTGACTCTGAGGTTGTGGCAGCATCATTCTTTTTATCAGAACCGCTAGATGCATCCTTAAACTCTTTCATTCCTTGACCTAATCCTTTCATAAGTTGTGGAATTTTTTTACCTCCAAAAAGCAAAAGAACAATTACAGCAATTAGTATTACTTGTGGCATACCAATAAAACCTGCTTGTATTGTATTTAATGTTGTTAAAATCATAACATTAGTTTTTAATTCAGTACAAAAGTACAAAAAAACAATTCATCCTACCATTTATTATAGAAACAAAAAAAAGGGGCGTTTGCCCCTTTTTCATAATCAACTAAATTTCATATTAAAACTTATATGCAAACCCTAATGCCATAACCTCTTTCAATTGAGTAATCGGCCCCTTATAAGGAATAGGATTATTATCAGCGTCAAGATAATTAGACCCATCAGCTCTGGTTAAATAAAGTGGTGTTTCACCATCATATCTTTGTATTTGAATATCATGATCATAAATAACGTTCAACGATAAACTAACTGTAAAGTACTTTGCTACTTTAGCAGTGATAGTTGCATCTGCATTGATATCAATATTTTGCGGATTATCTTGATAGTTAGAGAAGAAAGATGCATTAGCTTTGAAAGCCAGGTTTTCATTTCCAAAAACTTTTGGTTCATTAAATGCTAATTTTACATATCCACCAAACTCCGTTCTTACATTTTCGCCAGCAGGTACACCATAAGATCCAGCAGCAGAAAGGGCATCATCCATTACTGCAGTCACTTTTAATGTAGCAGGAGAGATAAAGGCACTAAATTTAGCATTAGGCTTGTAATCCATCCCTAAAGCCAGCGTAGTATATCCTGGCGCCATAAAGTTGGAAATAGGGTTTACATCGCCCACTTTGCTATACCCTTCAGTAAACTGAGTTCTAAAATTAAACAACGCTGCATAATACCAGTGTTTTGATGCCTTATGTCCGTACTTTGAATTTAATTCTATTCTATCATCATTCTTAAACCAATCAGCATTACCTGATTTGATCATTCCATATGCAAGATCAAGACTATTATCCCAAGCAGCTTTACCTTTGGAATAATTGGCATACAAACCTAAAATCCCTTGTAAAGAAACGGAATTCTGTCCACCACCTGCCCAATTAGAAAGAGCTACTTGTGTTGCATTAGCATTAACATTTCCTCCCACATCCCAAGTTTTTGTACTATCTGAGGATCCTTTAACTTTTGATTTCAAATCCTTTTCTACTACATCAATTTGACCAAAAGTAGCAGTTGAAATTAAAGCTGCTGATAAAGCAATTATTACTTTTTTCATTTCTATCTTATTATTTTATAAATTATTTTTCTTGATTATGAATATGTACGTCCATTTGAGGATATGGGATATTAATTCCATTGGCATTAAATTCATTGTAAATGGCTTCATTCATCTTGAAATAAATAGCCCAATAATCTTTTTGCTTAGCCCATACTCTTACAGCAAAATTCACTGAACTATCACCTAAACTGCTAACCTCTACAAAAGGAGCTTCTGGAACATTTGAAATTCTATCATCTTGCTTAATGCATTTCATGATGATCTCTCTTGCTTTAGCTGTGTCATCTCCATACCCAATTCCGAAAGTCCAATCTACTCGTCTAAATTCTTCTGTTGAGTAATTCACCATTGCTCCATTAGACAATGAACCGTTTGGCAGAATTACTGTTTTATTATCTAAAGTTGTTAAAATTGTTACAAACAAAGAAATCTCTTTCACCTTACCTGTATAACCTTGTGCCTCCACAACATCCCCCACTTTGAAAGGCTTGAAAATCAACAACATTACACCTCCGGCAAAGTTTTGCAAAGTCCCAGACAGTGCCATACCAATAGCGATACCTGCTGCAGCCAAAATAGCCGCTAAAGATGTGGTTGGAATACCTAAAATTCCTATAACAGTAATGTATAAAACAACTTTTAGTAAGGTAGACAAAATAGTTACTAAAAACGGTCTTAATGTTGGGTCAAGATTAGATTTCTCCATTCTTTTACCTACCAACTTGGTAACTTTCTTAATGAGGATATGACCTATCCATAATACTCCAATTGCAATTGCGACACTTATCACAAAAGGAACTAAATCATTTTTAATAAAAGGGGTGACATAATTGTCTATAAAACTTGTACTTTTTGCGTTCATCTATTTTAATAATTAGGTTAATAATACTGGGCAAAAGTATTATTATTCCTAATACTAAAAATAAATTATCTATGGATAGTTAATTCTATCCGTTAATTGTAATTTGAGATAGGACTAATGCTATTTTTCATTCTGACAAAAAGTATATGCTTCAATAAACTTTTTGTGCGCCTCAGGATCAGACTCCAATTTAGTCAATATACTTGCATGTAGCTTCCCACAACTATCAGCAATTGCTTCCATCATCACTGTTTCATCTGAAGAAATTTTATATAACTCTTTGTAACAATTACAAACTGCTGTAGCATCCTCATTTGATGGTTCGCTGCATCCTACAATAATAACTCCCAATACTAATAATAAAACAACTTTCATTTATTCAAAATTAATTAACGATATAAAAATAAAAAACTCTCACCTAACTTGAGGTGAGAGTTTACATATTTTCTAAAAAAAAGAAAAATTAGTGTTCGTGATCTTCGTGACCATCTTCATCAGCGTGATCATCTCCACCATCTGCGTTTTCTGTTTTCTCTTCTTCTTTAGTCTCTCCACAAGAAATTACTGTTGTAGAAAAGAAAGCAGTAACTGCTAATAACATAAATACCTTTTTCATTTTTGTAAATTTTAATTAATTAAACATTCAGAACAAATATAATTTTTTTTATCCAAACCCTTTGTAAACAATACTAAAATTCTCAATATAGAAATGTTAAAAAGAGTCATTATTCGTAATATTCAGTACTAAATTTTATAATTGTAATAAAATTTGAAGCAACATCTTGAACGAGTAGTGCTTTCAACATATAAGTAGATTTATCGTATAATACTTCCTGATGAGTCGTATGTACGTCTCCCTTATAATAATCGATGTAAGTTAAGTTACCCAGTTCATCATACTGATACTCCCATTTTTCAAAATCTTTTAGATTCTTGGTATTCTTCCAGTGTATCTTACCTTTCATAAGACCTTGCTCGGTATATGAATAAGAAGTTTTTGTTTTCTTTTTATTAATTACAAACTGACTTACCTCTGATTCCAATAAGTCATGTTCATTATATGTAAATGTTGTTTTTTGATATATTCTATCGTGGTTATTATAAATTGACTTAATCAACACTGAATCATTATCTATATATGAGTATCTTTCTTTAACAATTACATATTGTTTGCCTAACTTGAAGTGATAGCGATCAGCGCCTTTATTTTCCTCCCTTGCATAGGTCTTTGACAAGACTCTATTATTCTCATCAAAAGTATAATTGTAAGAAAAGAATCCATAAGCATCGTTGGTTCTTTTTGTTAAAAGGTTTAGGTTTTCATCATAAACATAGTTTATGAAAGTAGTATCTTTTGTTCCTAACGTATTGAAAGACCCTAATTGAATAACAAGTTTTCCTTCCCTGTCAAACTCGTATCTCGTAACTAGTTTTGCGTCTTTGATGACCTCAAGATTTCCTTTTGTTTTGATTTCACCATTGATAGATTTAATTTTATTTTGTTTAATAAAATCAAGATTAAAAAATGGTTCTTCTGTAAAAGCTGCACAGTTAATGTTCTCAATAAGTTGAGCATTTGCATTCAAAAACAACACACAAAATAATATGGCAAATAAGATTTTCAATACTTAATAGAATCAATTATCATTCCAACTAAACTATTGGAACATGAGCAAAATTAACTGAAAATGAAGATAAACAGAATCTTATTATAATTCTAATTGAACTATGAAATGTTAAAATGTAGGTGCGGTCTTCAATATTTTGACAAAACGTTTTGACAGATTTCCTTTAATGTATTAACCAAGCTTGCTGGTTCTAAGACTTTTACTTCATCTCCAAATCCTAGAAGTTGCGTTTTTAATTCATAAGTAGGTAAAAGGAAATAAGTAAAAACATGTTTACCATTTGGACTTTGCCCTAGATATTCTTGCGAACTATGAAGAGGTTGTGATAATAAGTATTTAGAAAGTAACTCTTCTGTTTCAATTTTTATTCTTTCTGGCGAACCAACATTTGCTGTGATGCCTAAAGAATATTTAAAAAATAAATCTGGATCGAAACTATTATCAGGAGTGTAGAAATCTTCTAAAACATGCAATTCAGAAAGTCTATCCAAACCATATGTTTGCACAATTCCCTTAAGTTCATTTTTTCCAATGAGATACCATCTATGTCTATATTCCTTCAACAAATATGGATGTACTCTTCGCACTTTCTTCTCCACCGCATTAAAACTTTGATACGCAAATTGTACTTTCTTCTTACTCTTTATAGCTTCCAAAAATGTCTCCAAGAACTCACTTCCCTGTATTTTATTAACTTTTTCAAATTGTACAAAGTTCTCAATTTCCTCATCATTAATATTTTCGGATATATTTACTCTATCCAAAATTTTTGAAATGGCAAAATCAAAGTTTTTAAAAAGGTTTGAATTTTTAAACTGATACAAAACGTTAGCAGCCATCTTTATGGCATCTACATCCTTATCATTTAGTGGAATTTCATCAATTGCATAATTCGGATCTTCATAAAAGTATCCCTTATTCACTCTACTAAATTTGATTGGCGCGTCATGTTCGTTCCTCATAGCAAACAAATCTTTCTCAATAGTAGATTCGCAAATATTACTTCCATCAACCGAACCATACAATTCTTCTTCACATGCTTCTCTCAATTCTTGTTTAGAAGGAAATGGGTAAGCAGTAGAACGAATGCATCGATCAATGATACGATACCTCAAAACGGCATTTTTCGAGGCTATCATCATAGTATTATTCGTTTAATAGTGTTTGAACAAACTTATTGGTCTGTTCTGCATACTTAAGGAAATAAGGACCTGTACCTGGTCCATTGAAACCTGTGTGAATTTTTCTAATTACTCCATCTTTATCAATATAAAGTGTAGTAGGGAAAGACATCACTTTTTCTAACGCTGGCAAGACTAGTTCAGCGGTTTTTTTACTTGCGTCTCCTCCAATACAAAAATCATATTCTGCATCAAAGTATTCTTTAAGTTCTTTGACTCTTTCTATTTTTCCTTCCAAAGTAGTTGGATTTTCAAAAGAAATTCCAATAACTTCCAGTCCCTGGTCCTTATATGTTTTATGAAGACTTGTTAAAAACTTGGTTTCATCCATACAATTAGGGCACCATGATCCTAAAACTTGAATTATCACCACTTTTTCTGAATATTTTAAACTTGGGTACTCAACATTCTTCCCGTCAATACCAGGGAAACTAAAAACGAGTTCCTCTCCAATTTTCAACTTAGTAAGTGAATCTGGATCCGTCAATTCAAAGTTGTCATTACGGAAAGCTTTCCAATTATTCTGATAGTGATTACCGCTATAGAAAGTACCATTTAATGTGTCATTTTCAATCTTTGCTTTTAACATGAAGGCATGTGAACCGTCAAATGCACTTAAATATAATGAATCTCCTATAGAATTACCTTGAAGGAATCTATAATCTCCTGTTTCGGTTAAAAATGTACCAGTTAATTCCTGATTGACTTGAACCAATAATCCTAATGCTTTATACTCATCTTCTGTGCCGACAGCAAAAGTGGTTTCCCAATTGCCTTCAAATATTGTATAATCTTTGGAAACAGGCACATTAAATCTATTAACAGCATCAGTTTCTGTCACTAATCTAGCAGTAAAGTCAATTTTATAATCATCTGATTTAGCATAATTGTACCAGAATCCATAAAGTCCTTTTTCTGTTACTGAAAATCTAAATTCACTATCAAAAATAGGCATTTTAATCACCAATTGCTCACCTTCTTTCTTTACTACAGATCCGATTCTCTCATCAGCATTAATGAAATAAACAGAATCTCCAACAACTTCCATATTAAAAGGAATCCTATCTATCTCATTGATTCTCAAATCTCCAATCCAATAACCTTGAGATAATAGAAAATCACCAGCCTCCACAACAACTTCCTTTGCTTCACCTTTTACTTCCGATTCCACTTCGTTCTCTGTACAACTTGAAAAAGACAATACAGCAATCCATAAAAAAACAACACTTAATCTCATAATAATTATTTATGAAGGCAAAGATAATTTCTTTCTAATTAATACTTATACCGATAATCACTTTTTAAAATCTATTTCAAATTCAGATCTTCTATTTAAAGAGTGCTCCATTTCAGTACACGCTTCATCTGTAGTACAATTGTTTACAAAATTTGTAGCTCCAAGTGACTCTGTTAATATCCTGTTTTCTTTTATTCCATTCTCTATTAAATAATTTTTAACAGCTAAAGATCTTTTAAATGACAAGGATATGTTATACTTTTTAGGACCTCTACAGTCCGCATACGATTTTATTGTAACTGTAGCCCTATGATTAGCTTTCAGCACCTCAATCAACTTATCCACTTGTTTTCTAGACTCCTTAGTGATCTGATAACTATCTAACTCGAAAAATATTTTCTCCACATTATAACCAGCATAATCCATCCCGAAATCCCCCATTTGATTCAGGTCAACTTTTTCAGGCAACTTCTTACCGGCTTCAATTCTTACAGACCTTGGATAATAGCCATCCTTATTCAAGTTGATTGTATATGAATGATTTGGTTTGACGCTTATAATGAACTTTCCTTCAGCATCAGTTTTTGTGGTTAATTTATTTCCTGTTTCATTGTCTACTAATGTCACAACAACTCCCTCCAATCCTTTCTTAGATTCATTATCTTCCACTAAAGCAAAGGATTCTTTACCTACAGGCTCCAATTGAAGATTTAATTTATTGGAAGCATCATATTTATCTCCAGTATAAATATTTTGAAGTGCTTCGAAACCGTCAGTTACTGCCAAAATTTGATAATCTTTATCTTTCTCCAAGTCAAAATGATAATTCCCATTCTCATCGGTGATTGTAGTAGCTATTAAATTACCATCCGCATCAAATAATTTCACTTCTACCCCAACCGCAGGGTTTCCATCTTTATCGAGAACAACCCCCTCAACAAAAGTTCCAGAATTTGTAAGAACAATATCCTTGTCTTCTAAACTATTATAATTTTCATCTGTTGTGAATGTCTCACTACCTCTTTTGGTCCCATCTGTTGCAGTGGCGACATACTTTTTATTATCCTCAAAAAGTGGAAATTGATAATAACCATCCTCATCAGTTAATCCCTTAAAAATGACATTTCCTTCTTCATCCGCTAATGCTATCTGAGCATTGGCTACTACAGATCCGTCTTCATTTTTAACAGTACCCTGTGCGGTATTGGTGGGTTCCAAAATCATCTCAAGCACTTTCTGATTATCCCAATCCTCATCAATACTCACTAACTCTTTATCTCCATAACCTGGGACGGTTGCAATTACACTATAGTTACCTTCCTCTTCTAGTTCTAAAATATATTTTCCATTTTCGTCTGTCTTAGTTTGAGCAATTTCGTTTCCATTTTCATCATAGATTTTAATTAGCGCATTAGCAACCGGATTCCCTTCCAAATCTTTTACAATTCCCTGAACGAAAAAACCATCGAGTTTTAACCTAAAAGCATATATATCATCATCTCCAAGTCCTCCCAACCTATTGGAAGTAATAAATCCAATGTTTGGATCAGAAGGGTCAATTAAAATCCCAAAATCATCACTTACAGAATTAATAGGCGCATCAAGAAGTTCTGGCTTGGCATTTTGAATATCTGAAATGGCAATTTTTAAAACATCTAATCCTCCGAAACCTAAGTGTCCGTTACTAGCAAAATACAAATACTCATCATTGTATAAATATGGATTCAATTCATCACCAGCTGTATTTATTTGAGGCCCTAGATTTTTTGCCTCCGACCATTTGCCATCATCACCCAACGTAGTCACATATAAATCACTTCCTCCATATCCTCCAGGCATATCACTTGAAAAATACATTGTTTTTTCATCACCAGATAGAACTGGATGACCTGATGCATATTCCTTTGAGAATTTTTTAATGATAATTCTTTCCGCTTCATCTGTTTGGATAACACCGCTTAAAGAAGTAGTAAATAATCTCGGGAAATTTCTTGCGTTAGGGTCCCATTGCCTATTCAAGTCAACTTTTGTAAAAATCAATTTGTCTTGATTTTTATTCAATGCAAAATTTCCAATATGAAATTTAGTTGACGATAAGAATGGTTCAACCTTTTTAACTTCTGCCCCAACGAGTTCTGCATAAAAAATAGAAGACAATGGCCTTTCTACAAGTCCATACGCCAATTGATCATGTTGATCAAAATCATCAGACACATCAATTTTTGGTCTTCTTTTTAGACTGTCCCTAACGTCTTCTGCACAAAATAGGACACCATTCTTATACCAAACAGGAGAATAACTAGCCGCAGAACTATTTAGACCACTTACATTCATCACTTCCAATTGTTCTTCTTTGGAGGTGATAATTTTATGATTCTCTAAACCCTCAAGTGCAATTTTACTTTCAATAAAAGAAGAATCTGCAGCGAGCACCTTTTCAAAATAAACCTTAGCTTGATCATACTTCCCGTTATTTCTTAAACAGATAGCATAAAGTTGATAGAATACCGGATACTTTTCTTCCGAAGCAACAATTTCCCTATAAATCTCCTCCGCATTTAGAAAATCTTGCGTAACGTAATAACAATACGCTAAATTTTCCTTTTGATTAAGAGACAAATTACTGTCATTATTATAGTATTCAATAGCTTGTTTATATTCAAAATTATCAAAAAGAGCGTCTCCTAACCGCCCCTGACCAAACAGTATGCAATTAAAAAATACGACAAAAACTATTAATAATCCTCTCATCTCCCTTCTTAAAATATCTATATTTAGTTTTTAGAAAAAGAAGAATAAATTCTATTTCGCTTATGCCATGGAGACCTATTCTTTTTGTCTTTATTCAGTTTTGCTGTTATGAATATTTCATGCGAACCATTATTGTAAGAGGCCAATCCAGACATTCCCAAATCATAAGAATAACCAAATTCCATCACTCCCAAATCCGCTCCTATCATTATGGACACCGCATCATTCATTCTATAAGAAGCACCTAACCAGTATTTATCTTTCAAAATAAACCTTACATTTCCATCAAAAGAAAACGGGCTATTAAACATATAACGTGCCATCACACTAGGCTCTATAGCAAAACTTTCACCCACAGGGAATAAATATCCTGCATGAGCAAACATTGTTCTATCCAAAGTATTGGTCACGGTTGTAGTCAAATCGAACAAATCATCTGAAGATTGCAATAAATTGTAACCAGATACACCAACATAATGTCTTTCTCCATACCAATATGCTCCAAAGTTGAAATCTGGAATCAATTCATTAAAAGAATTATTTTGCACAGCAATATCATCGGGTATTTCAGTGTTCATTTTATCTCTATCCATCATAAATTGCGTTGCACTCCCTGATAAACCAAAAGATAATTTTGTTGCCTTAGAGGTTTTAATCGCATAACTAAATGTTGCACTTACCCCCGTTCGTCTTGTGGGCCCAGAAACATCATTATACATTTGAATTCCTGCTCCTGAATTCTTCCCAATAAAAGAATGAAACGATAGGTTTTGCGTAACAGGTGCTTCATTAATCCCCATCCATTGTCTCCTAAAAGAAAACGTAAGTGGAGCAAAATTTTTGGTTCCTGCAACTGCTGGATTAAATGAAAATTCATTAAACATGTATTGACTATTCAATGCAATTTGTTGTGCATTAATGGAACAAGTTCCAATGGTCATTAATCCTATTAGTAATTTTTTCATATTCTTCATAGTATTCTTTATCTAACAATTGAAATTGGTCCATTTTGAGTTTTTTCCCCACCATTCAAATCAATAATATAATAATAGGTGCCAGCAGGTAAATCTGCTCCATCACTACTTCTTCCATCCCATTGAATGGTTAATCCATCTGTTTCATAAACCAATGTTCCCCATTTGGAATAAATTTGAACTTTGGCATTATTGTAAGTTGTAAAATCAAGATTCCAAGTATCATTAGTTCCATCACCATTGGGTGTAAAAGTATTAGCTACTTGTATACAAGATTGCGACTCATCAACAACGATATCAGAAACTGTTGTCGCGCAGTTTTCTGCATCAAACACTGTTACCGAATAAGTACCAGGCTCAACATATGTTAAAGGATTACCCGTTGCTCCATTAGACCATTCATAATTATAAAATCCTGATCCACCAGTTGCAGACACTACTATTGTAACACCTCCATCCGAACAACTTTCTACAACAGGTGTTGCACTAGCCACGATTGTACTTGCGGTAATTTCAATATCGGCACTTGCAGTTGCAACACAACCATTTGGCTCGGTGTAACTATATGAAATCGTATGTATTCCAACACCTGCTGCACTTGGGTCAAACATATCCCCTGTTACTCCAACTCCAGAATAAGTACCTCCCGCTGGAAGGCCATTATCTAATTGAAACGGCTGACCGATTCCACAACTTTTATCAAATGCAACCATATAAGCGTCAGCATCCAAAACATTAATAGAGATATCAGCGCAACTCGTATTTCCACAAGTACCACCTTCTGCTCTAACAAAATAAGTTGTTGAATTACTTGGCGTCACAGTTAATGATGTACCATTACCAACTGATGCTCCTCCACAACTATTTTCATACCACACCCATTGTGCCCCAGTGACTAAAGTCCCTCCATCTACGGAAAGTGTTGCCGAACCACCTTCACAAAAATTATTATTATCTGTCAATATTCCTGTAGCAGCAACTGAGCCCGGTTCTACCGTAACTGTTGTACTTACACAATTAGTATTACCACAAGTACCAGTTGCTCTGACATAATACGTAGTAGTTTCCGTTGGATTTACAGATATAGTTTGACCAATACCTACTGGCAATGCACCACAAGCACCAGTATACCAAACCCAGTCATAACCTGCTGGTAGCGGACCGCCAGTGACTGTGACTTGAGAGGTTTCACCTGGACAAATATTATCATTGATAACTGATGCTGAAGTTGGATCTGCTGCACCTACACCAACTGTAACAAGTATCGATGCACAAGCAGAATTTCCACAAGCACCTTCTGCTCTTACGAAGTAAGTAGTATTAGCAGATGGAGCAACACTTATAGTATTCCCTGTTCCCATTGGTGTCCCACCGCAAGAACCACTATACCACTCCCAAGTAGAACCTGTACCTAGTGCTCCCCCAACTACTGAAAGAACTGTAGTTTGTCCAGGACATACATTTGTATTCGTTGCTGCAATGGATGTTGGATCCGATCCTGATTGATTTACAGTAACTGTGACCATTTCACAAGAAGTATTGTTACACGAACCTTCTGCTCTTACATAATAAGTAGTAGTTGTAGTAGGTGAAACTGTTATTGAAGTTCCTGTACCAAGTGGTGTACCCAATGCACAACCTGCCTCATACCAAACCCAATCTGCTCCAGTACCTAATGTTCCTCCAGTTATTGACAAAGAAGAACTTCCTCCAGAACAATAAACTGGTGGTGAAGCATTAACTGCTGCACTAGAAATATCTGAATTTTGTTCTACCGTTACAGTCACATTCTGACATGCTGTAGGACCACAACCACCTTCTGCTCTTACGTAATATGTAGTAGTAACAGTTGGCGTAACTGAAATACTACTACCAGCACCTACACTAATACCCGTACCACAAGCACCGCTATACCATTCCCATGTTGATGAAGTACCGAGGGTACCACCATTGGCCGTAAGTGTTACTGCAGTACCATTACAAACAGTAGTTGAAGACGCTGTTGCACTTGTAGCCGCTACGGATGGTGTTGTAACCGGAACCGTAACTTGCGCACATGCTGTGGTATTACAACTTCCCGACAACCTAACAAAAAACGTAGTTGTAGCACTTATTGCTTGTCCGGTTAAAGTAGGGCCAGCAGTAGTTGCAATTAAATTACCTCCGCAGAAATCATCATACCATTCGTATTGTGCACCAGAACCAACTGTACCACCATTAGCAGTTAAATCTACCGTCCCTGGACCACATAAAGCAGTAGAAGACGGTGTGATTGAAGTTGGATCAACAGATGCAGATGTAATATTAACAACATGTATATTAGAGTAATAATCTGTTGGGACAGAAGAAGCTATTGTAGCACCTTGACAGATGGTCTCTTTTCTCCTATACCATCTTGTAGCCGCTACAACTGGAGGGTCGTAACTCGCTGAATTTCCACCTACAACATCACTCCACACAGCGCCATTGTCATCTGAAAACTGCCATTGATAATTAGCATGTGGCAAACCAGGTGTTATGCTCGAAATAATTGCAGGATCTGAACTTCCACAAAAATTTTGTGGAGATGATGTTATTGTTCCTATATCAGAAGGGTCTACTGTATTATAGGACCAGTCAATTCTGATTTCTGCGCCATAATTATCAGGAGTAGCTAACCTATAAAATATTCCCCAATTGTGTTCTGAACATGGCGGCTCATCTCTATAATTAATATTTGCTATCCTCCCTCTTGCAGTTTGAATATCATCATTAGCGCAGACACCATTGCCTCCCGCACTACAATCTTGAGTACCAGTACCACAACCATCTTCTTCCCAGCACTCCATATCGACATTAAATTGCGATAAAAGCGTATTGTTTATTTCGTTTGTAGTAAGATTATATGAATTATCCAAGCCACAAGATGCGCCATTGTATCCATAAACATCAGAACAATAATCTGCTCCTGCTGTAAAAGCAGTAAAAGTACCAGCATCATAAGCCCACCAAAGTTTCCATCTTGGATCAGGATTTCCTGTCCCTACATCGTTACCACATTGAAAGTTGTGGCTTAAACCAGAAACCCTAGATTTTACATTATAAGTTGTTTGACTATAATTAAAAGTAACTGTGGTCATAAATAAAAGGGCACACAGAAAGTTTCGCCAATTAATCGTAATTGTTGGATTCATAGCAATCAAATATTATTTTTTTACTAAAGTAGTTATTTTTGTTTAAAAATAACAAAATCAATACTCTTTCTCAAACTTCTTGGTCTTCAACGGGTTCTTTGTAATTTCTTTAAAAACATTTCTATTCTTGTAAATATCAATTGCTAAGAAGAAAGCATTCCTAAACGAAGTTTCATCTGCCTCATTCTTACCTGCAATCTCATAAGCAGTTCCGTGATCTGGAGAAGTTCTTACAATAGGAAGACCTGCTGTAAAATTAACACCAGTACCACCAGCCAATGCTTTGAAAGGCGCTAGCCCTTGATCATGATACATTGCTAAAATAGCATCAAAAGTTGCATAATTTTTTGAACCAAATATACCATCAGAAGCATATGGGCCAAAAGCCACGATGCCTTCTTTTTTTGCTGCTTCTATTGCTGGAATAATTATCTCAGATTCTTCGCCTCCAAGCATTCCATTTTCACCAGCATGCGGATTTAATCCCAAAACAGCTATTCGAGGTTTAACAATTCCAAAATCTTTCATTAAAGATTGGTTCATCAAGATTAATTTTTTGAGAATAACCTCCTTTGTTAGATTTTTAGAAATTTCACTCAAAGGGATATGATTAGTTGCAACTCCTACTCTTAAGGAATCATTTACCATAAACATAAGCGACTCATCCGCATTAGAATATTTGGTTAAATACTCCGTATGACCAGGAAAATTAAAATCTTTATTCTGAATGTTTTTCTTGTTGATTGGAGCAGTAACCAATACATCAATTTTTCCCGCTGCCAAATCCTTTGTAGCAGCTTCCAAACTAAGGAACGCAACCTTTCCTCCTTCCATAGTGGAATTTCCTGGTTCTATTTTGTATTCATCCTCCCATAAATTCACAACATTTACTTTACCAGTTTGGGCATCATCTGCATCATTAATTTTCTTATAATTAAATGGTAAATCCAATGCCTTTCTATAATAAGAAGCGATTCTTGCGGATGCATAGATCACAGCAGTAGCGTTACTCAACATCCTATTATCTTCTAGCGTCTTGATAATTACTTCAAACCCGATTCCATTTAAATCACCTATTGAAATTCCTACCTTTACATTTTTACTCATACCGACAATATTCTAGTAATTTCTTTTTATAAAATCAAACAACATTCTAACACCAGAACCTGTTCCTCCTTTGGTAACGTAACCTTTTGAGGCATTAGCCCACGCTGGTCCTGCAATATCTACATGTACCCAAGGATAATCAGTAAAATGCTCTAAGAATTTTCCCGCAGTGATTGCCCCACCTTCTGCACCTCCTAAATTTTTCAAATCTGCAATTGGTGATTTAATCTCTTCTGCGTATTCATCATAAAAAGGAAACTGAACCATTCTTTCGTATGTTTGATAACCCGACTCGGACAATTCTTCAAAAGTTTCTCTTTCCGCTGTTCCCATCATAACCGAAGCATAAGTTCCAATCGCTCTTACAGCCGCACCAGTTAGTGTCGCAAAATCAATTACCAATTCTGGTTTATATTTCTTAGCATAAGCCAAAGCATCCGCCAATATCATTCTACCCTCAGCATCGGTATTCATTACCTCAACAGTAGTACCATCATACATTTTAACCACATCACCAGGAGCATATGCATTACCTCCAGGTCTATTATCTGTTGCAGGGATTAAACCAACCACATGAACATTCAACTGCGCTTTTGCAATAGCATAGATAGCACTTGCAACTGTTGCTGCCCCTCCCATATCACATTTCATCATATCCATTGAGTGGGCAGTAGGTTTTAAACTCAACCCTCCCGTATCATAGACAACACCTTTACCGACTAATACAATAGGCTTACTATTCTTAGCTTTTTTAGGTTTATATTC
>JBFHGR010000050.1:0-24370 GCA_041583015.1 Parvicella sp.
CGCTAAAGTTGCTTTTTTTGATGAAAACACTAACAAAGAGAAGGTTGTCTTGTTTTTGCATGACAATTCATTGACTAAGTCATCTTTTAAAAGTCAGTTTGATATTTTAGCGGCTTATTAAGTTTTTTCATTTATGAAGATATATCAAGGAAATTATTTAGAAGTAGTTTATGAAAAGTCCAAAAAAAGGTTTGTTCAAAATTGGGTTATATCGCCTATTACTATTGAGGATTTTAAGCATGAGATGTTGACCTATACTAGTTTGTACAAGACACATCGACCTGTACAGTCTATGTGGTTGCAGCAAAATTTTCATTTAGAACTCGATGTAGAAACACAAAAATGGATTGAACAACATATCAATATTCCTTGCAAGGAAGCGGGAAATAAGCAGTTGGCATTTGTTTTAGGTGCTGATGTTTTAGCCCACCTGCAGGTTATTGGTGCTTTTGAAAAAATTCAATCTTGTATTATTCCAAAACATTTTGCTACTGAAGCCGAGGCTAGAAATTGGCTTGAATCTTTTGATGTTCCGATTAGAATAGGTGATGATGACATGAAAGTTACTTATAAAGGAACTGGTGAAAGTGGAGATGCCGTTTTTGAAGTGAAAGTCAAGTCATCAAGTGCGGTAGATGTTGTTAAGAATTTTGAGTCTTTCATGGAAGAATCAATATTTATTAAAAACAATATTCAAAAATTCTTATTGTTAACAGAAAGAGAGAAAGAGGTCCTAGTAGAAAGAGCTAATGGTACTTCTTTACAAGAAATTTCCCAATCACTAAATATTTCACTTTTTACCGGTCGGACGCATTGGAGAAATATAAAAAAGAAATTAGCTATAGAGTCCACAATTGATGCAGCTAAATATGTAAAGGCTTTCAAGTAAGGTATAAGCAATGGGAATAAGTAGTAAGACTTACTTATTTAACCACAACTGTGGGTTATCTGTAGCAGTTCCAGATGAACTGATTTTCCAAATTTCAAAGTGACATTCTGAGATTTTGTCATTTGTTGCAGGAAGCAGTTTGCCCACTTTATCTTTGGTTTTCAATTCATCTCCTTTGGATACATACACTTCTTGTAGGTTGGAATATACCGTTCTATAATTTCCATGGCTTACCATCACTACTTTTCCCGCTCCGGGTATGGTGAAGATGCTTGAAACTGTCCCATTAAAGACAGTTCTAACTACGGCTCCTTTTTCTGTAGTAATATCTATTCCTTTATTGTCCGTTTTGATTCCTACAAGTGTTTCGTGCGCGTGTGTGCCGTATTTGCTGGTGATAGCGCCTTTTTCTACTGGCCAAGGCAATTTTCCTTTATTGGTTGTGAAAGATTTTGCTAAGGTTGTAGCTTCAGGAGTCATGGTGAACCCTTTGTTTTTACTTGCGGCAGCAGCAGCAGCAATTTCTGCCTCAATAGCAGCATTGATCTTTTTGCGTAGTTCTTTCTTTTTCTTTTCTTGTGCAAGTAATTCTTGCTGAAGATTGGATTCGTTTTGCTTTAATTTCAAAAGTGCAGTTTGTTGAGCTTCCTTGTCTTTAAGAAAATTTGATTTTTCTTGTTCCTGCGAAATGGCTACAATTTCTTTTTCTTTTTTTGCATTTTGAAGTAAGACTAAGTTGCTGTCTAATAGGTTTTTAGTTTCTTTAATTTTATTGACTTGCTTAATTCTATAGTCTGCATATTGATCTATGTAGTTCATTCTTTGATATGCTTCTGAGTAACTTTCGGAAGAGAAAACATAAAAAATATTAAACTCATCATTTCTATTTTTATATGCATATTGAATCATTTTAGCGTATTCATCTTTTAGGATTTTGATATTATTTTCTAACTGAATCTTTTGAGATTCCATGGCTTCAATTTCCTCTTTGATTTTACGCATTTGATAGTTAATGTTGGACACTAACTCTTCTCGATAAGCAATTTGATGATTTAAAATCGCTAATTCTGCAATTGTCAATTGTTCAGAGTTCCTAGTAAGTTTAATTAAATTCTTGGTGTTTTCAATCTTTTTCTGAAGCGCTTTTTCTTCCTTCTTCAACTTATTTTTGTCTTGTTTGGATTGACCAAAACTTAGGAAAGTTACAAAAAGTAAAAAACTTAATAATATGACGTGCTTACTTTTGACCATTGGAAATATCTATGAGCTCGTAACTACTGGGTGTTTTGAAGGGCATCGAAGTCTCTTCGTTAAAAACTACTTTGGAGTACTTCATACTGAGAGATATCGTATCTGATGGGGTAGTCAAATTCAATGAAGATGACATTGGGAATAGTTGCCCATCTATATTTTCCCAATCGGCATAGTTCACTTCTAGTGAAGTTTCTTGAGTAAGTAAGTTAATAAGGACTTTTTCGCACTTAAAATTGGCAGGTTCTATCCAGCATCTGTAGAGAATGGGTTCATCTTTTATTTTTCCTTTACGAATAAGTTTTTCAATTTTTTTTGACTTTTCGGAACTAATCAAATATGATTTGTCTTTACTTTCTACAATATAATCTCCTTCATCGTCAAAGGCAACTGGATTGCCTAGGAAGAAATCTTGAAGTAAAGAGTAATCAACTTCTGTGTTTAGCAATTCATTTATGGCGGAGAAATCCTCCAAAAAGTATTCTTTTTTTAGTTTGTTTAGAAACTTAATACTGTCTTTTGAAATTAAGGTTGAGCCGATAGGCAAAGATGCTTTGGACAAAGAAATCCACGTGGCACTGTCTATTCTCATACGCAAATTAAATCTTAAACTGTTATCGTTATCTTGAAGTTTTAGCTCGACATTTCCCTTAGTGGACAACCAATCTCCTTTTATCTCGGATGTTTTTAATAAGACTACAAGTTCTTTAGAGGATTTGTGTTTGAGTTTTATATTATCCTCTATTTTTTTCTTTGTGCTGCATGCAGCCAAAGAAAAAGCAGTAATAACAATTAATGATATGATGAGTTGTCTATTCAACTAATTCTTTTTTTTCTATTTTCTCTTGAATTTTTTCTGAAGCATCGCTTTTTAGTGCTGCCTTTTTCCAGTATTCCAATGCTTTTTCTTTTTTTCCAAGTTGGAAAAGGGTATCGCCATAATGTTCAAGCACTTCACCGCTACTACTTCCTCCATTATCTAGAGATTTTTGCAACCAAATTTCTGCATCTACATATTTTTTTGCTACATACAAAACCCATCCATGTGTATCCATATAGGTGGCATTGTTTGGGCTCAATTGATTGGCTCTGTATGACATTTTTTCTGCCAAATCTATTTTATGATTTCTTAATGAAAGGTAGTAACTATAATTATTTAGGACATAGACATTGTCGGGGTTTATTTCTAGTGCCTTGTCGTAATAATAGTCAGATTGAACATGGTTTTTTATAGCATGATTTGCGTCACCTAAGTATTGATAAAATTCACCTTTTAAATCAGGGTTGTCTATGACCAAATCTTGGCCTAGTTCTAACGAAGTAATGGCTGTAGCATATTCTTTTGTTTGAATATTAGCGATTCCATTAAAATAGTAGAATGTACTTTGTGTAGGAAAAAGTTCCATAGCTTTTGCGCTTTCGCTAGCAAGCATATTGTATTTTTGATTAACCGTTAGCAGCATCATAAACTGATAGGTCAGATTGAAGTTAGCAGGGTCTAATTCTACTGCCTTCTGTAGCATTGTTATAGCTTCTTCTTTTCTATTATCTCGATCTAAATAGTCAACGTAAACGGCATAGCCTTTGCTTTCTTTTGGATGTGTTTTGATGACAATGTCAAGTAACGTATAGGCTTGTTTTTTTAACGCCTCATTTCTTTCAGAATTAATAAAAAATTCACTTAAAATTTCAACTTTATTTAAAACCGAAATTTTCGAATTTTGAAAAGCTAACATCAATTCTTCATTGGCTTTGTCTTTTTGATCTCGGTATTTATAGAATTCGTATAGTGACAAATGAACATAACCATTATTGGGCTCTATTTCTAGAATTTTATTGTAGTTTTCAAGCGCTTTTTCATTGTTGCCAGTATTCTCGTAAATTTCAGCCAATATTCCGTAATATCTTACTTCTCTTGGATTAGTATCAATTAACTTTTGCATTTCCGAAATTGCACTGTCTATCTGATTAAGTTCAAGGTAAATCTTATTTTTATGTAAGATTAACTCTTCAGAAATTCCCATCTGATTTTCTATTTCGTTGTAGAGAGGAAGGGATTCTTGTAGTTTACCTTGATATAAATAAACTTCAGCCAAACTAAACAAGTAGGAGGAATTTCCCGGAAACTTATCGTTAAGTTTTACATAGGTTTCTTCAGCTAATTTTAGTTGATTAGTTTTTTTGTAGGTACTGGCTAGGTGTGCTAAATACCACTCATTTTCTGGTGCATATTCTACCGCTTTTTTGGCATGAGAGACAGATTCATTGGCATCTCTTTTTTGCTCAAAGATTTCGGATAATTCAAAATGAGCAACAGCTACTTTTTCGTCAAGATTAAGAATGTTTTCAAATGCTAATTGAGCTTCGTCTAAATTTCCGAGAACTTTTTCTGTAGCTCCTTTAATGAGTAATTCTTTGATAATATGCTCAGTTTTAGCAGCATTGTTGTTTTTGTTTGAAACAGACGTTCCGTGCTTGGCCTTACAACCAAACAGTAAAACTGAAACTAAAATTATATGAATTACTCTTTTTGTCAATCTATTCTTTTATTTCGTTGTAATCACCAACGCTTAAATCTTTGGGTGAAATTTGATAGTTTACTTTATTGCCTATCATACTGTTTTCACACACAACTCCGCTCACGTTACTGTCATTCTGAACAATGCTGTTTTTTATTACACTATCTGTAATAACGGAATTAAGTCCAATTGTAACATGTGGACCAACCACAGAATTGATGATTTTAGCACCTTTTAACACTCTAGTAGGTTGGATGATCGTACTATTTGTTATTTCTGCCGAAGCGTCAATGGTATCTAGATTCTTTTCAAATTCAAGTACTCGTTGGTTACTATTCACTGTAGCATTTTTATTTCCACAATCTAACCACTCAATTACTTTGCCAGTTTTGAACTTAATACCTTTGTTTTTCATGTTTTCCAAAGCATTGGTCAATTGGTACTCACCTTTATCCTTGATGTCATTGTCAATTAAGTATTGTAGTTCATTTTTAAGATTTGCCCCATCTTTAAAGAAGTATATACCAATAATCGCAAGATCAGACACATAGGTTTGTGGTTTTTCAACAAAATCAGTAATGATATTGTTGCCATCTAGTTTTACAACACCAAAAGCGCTAGGGTCATCAATTTGATTCACCCAAATAATGCCATCTGCATCACTGTCTAGGGTAAAGTCAGCTTTAAACAATGTGTCCGCAAAAGCTACAACAACCTTTCCTTCCAATGAGTTTTGTGCACACAAGATTGCGTGAGCAGTTCCTAAAGCTTCTTCTTGGTGATAAATACTTCCTTTTGCACCTAAATTCTCAGCAACTGAGATTAAATCTTTTTCTACTTGGTCGCCAAAATCTCCTATAATGAACGCTATTTCTTCTACAGGTTCACCACATACTTTTGTGATGTCTTCTACCAACCTTTGAACAATTGGTTTTCCTGCAACAGGTATAAGTGGTTTTGGGATGGTAAGGGTATGAGGTCTTAATCTTGATCCTCTTCCAGCCATTGGCACAATTATCCTCATTTTATTTATTTTTTTATAGTTAAACAGTTCTTAAAAAACAAAGAACATTAATTTCTTTCAGCAAAAAGCTTAGAATACTACAAGTTTTCCATACTCCATTCTGAATTTCCTTATTGAAAAGATTGCATTTCGGTTAACCTATAGTAAGTTCCCTTTAGTAATAGCAATTCTTGGTGGCTACCTTTTTCTATGATTTCTCCGTCTTGCATTACTACAATTAAATCAGCATGTTGTATGGTGCTTAATCTATGAGCAATGACTAAACTTGTTCTGTTTTGCATTAATTTGTTTAATGCATCTTGTACCAATTTTTCGCTTTCTGTGTCCAAAGCAGAAGTGGCTTCATCTAGAATTAAAATTGGAGGGTTTTTCAGCACTGCTCTTGCAATACTTAGTCTTTGTCTTTGTCCACCGGATAACTTGCCGCCACTGTCTCCAATATTGGTGTGATAACCATTATCCAGTTGTGTAATAAACTCATGTGCATTGGCAATTTTTGCTGCTTCAATGACGTCTTCTTCTGTAGCTTCTTTTACGCCAAATGCAATGTTATTGAAAACAGTATCATTGAAAAGAATGGATTGTTGTGTAACAATTCCAAGTTTGTCCCTCAAGCTATGGACTGTAATATCCCTAAGGTCATTGCCATCTATGGTAATACTTCCTTCTTCAATGTCATAAAACCTCGGTAATAAGTCTGCCATAGTTGATTTTCCACTTCCAGATTGTCCTACCAACGCAACTGTTTTTCCTTTTGGAATGGTCAAACTTACGTTCTTTAAAACGTATTCGTTCTCATATTTGAAACTGATATTGTTGTAAGTCACATCGTTGGTGAATTCGTTCAAGACTTTTGCGTCAGGTTTGTCAGATATCGTTTCCTCCGCTTCTGTTACCTCCTTGATTCTTTCCAATGCGGCAAGCCCCCTCTGTGCGTTGCTGTAGGCCGTTGTGATAGATTTAAAAGGTGCAATAAGTTGAGATAGTGTAGCTATATATACAATAAAGAATGATCCAATAATCTCACCTGAAAAAACCAATTGCCCACCAAACCAAAGGACACTTGCAATCAATGCTACTCCAAGAAATTCGCTTGTTGGTGAAGCAAGATCTCCTTTTCGGTACATCTTTATCATGATGTTATTGTATTCCTCATTCAGTTCACTGAATTTTGTTTTTGATTTTTTTTCTGCGTTAAACCCTTTAATTATACGCAATCCACCAAGAGTTTCTTCCAGATGTGAAATTAAATCACCTAGTTTTCCTTGACCTTTTTTGGCACTTCTTCTCAAACTTTTGCCAATCATTCCAATTAAAAATCCAGCTAAGGGGAAAAAGATAATAAGAAACAAGGTTAATTTACCACTCATTATGATTAGCATGGTGAAAAATGCAATGATTTGTAATGGGTCTCTAAACGTGGCTTCTAATGATCTCAAAACTGACCATTCTACTTCTTTTAAGTCATTGGTCATTTTAGATATAATGTTTCCTTTCTTTTCTTCAGAATAGTAGGAGAGTGGCAGAGCAACAATTTTGTCATACATTGCGTTTCTGTAATCTCGTATCACTCCATTTCTGATAATTGCTATGAAATATAAAGCCATATACGTACAAAGGTTTTTAAGGAGAGTGGCTCCAACTACCATTAAACATACCACTAATAGTACTTGGCCAGGGCCATGTTGATCCACTTGATTAGCAAAAAAGTAGTTTGCTAGTTCTGTAATAGACCAAGAATCTTGTGGTGGATTGGCTAATACTTTTTGTATTTGATCTTTATCAGGACTGAACAGAATTTCCATTATTGGCATGAGCAACACCAATGAAAATGCTGAAAATATGATGGCCAGAATATTGAAGACCACATTTATAACAGCGTATTTTCCATACCCTTTTACTAAAACTAATATTTTGAGAAATTCTCTCATGGCCAGCAAAGATATTAATTAATCAACTAGAAGAAGCAATCATATAGTAATGCATAAAAATAAAGATTATTAATACAGCGAAATTTGCAGTTTAATAAGTTTGAATGTAATCATATTAAACCAGTACCTCCAGTGTATAAATATTCAGAAAACGTGATAAGTTGGGAGATGCCGAACAAAAAAAAAGCCTCCTTAATTAAGGAGGCTTTTTTTTTGTTCGTAGGATTAATGATTTACTTTGCAGACTTCATTCCTCTTGCACAATTTAACATTGTTTTAGCAGAAACTTGGTGAAAATCTTGCATTGAAAATGATTTAGCAGTGATGTAATAACCGTCAATTTGTTTGACAGCGTAAAAATGATGCATTGGTAATTGAGATAAATCTGTTTCTAATGTTGAATTATCGGACTTCAATTTTCTAACAAAAAGCATGTAATTATCTCCTTCCATTTCATAAGAGAAGTCATAAATATCGCTTTGATCCGCATGAACAGTTTTTTCATCTGCAACGGTTTGTTTGATGTCTCCCCAATCTTCAATAACCATATGGAAATGTTTGTCTCCTGGCATTGTAATGTCCCAAAGAGCTTCACCATCGTTATGGATTATATTTGGTTGAACAAATTTTTCAACTTGTGCTTCTTGATCCATATAATATTTTTCTGGAACATAAATGATAACATTTAGATCGTAATCTGACATGTCAAATTCACGTAGTCCATTTAAGTTGACTTCTGAGGTTTCTACTGCAGTAGAATCTCCTCCACTTGTAGGGTCTGTATTTTCTGGGGTGTCATCACCGCATGAATTTAATATTACAGCTGTACCCAAAATTATAGGAAGAATATACTTTTTCATTTTTTCAATCATTTTACTTGAGCAAATATATAAAAATTAGTTTATTGCATTTTTTTATTTGGAAATATCTCGCAATACAAAACGTGTAGTATGTCTACTTCTTTGTTCTAGAAGAATTTCTTTGTTTCGAGTAAGTTGATCAAGAATTGCTTCGTTGTAATGTCTCACAGTCATTAAATTAAGTGCCTTGTTATATTTGACTTGGTATTGATGGTCTAAAAATTCGATTAATTGAGTTATTTTTATTGGGTCATCATCTACACATATGGAAAAACTAATTGCAGAGTTTTGCATCATATTTACCTTAATCTTAAACTTGTCCAAGGCGTCAAAAATATCACGCAAATTTCCTTCTATAATAAATGAAAAGTCTCTTGGTGAAATGGATATTAATCGCTGATTTTCTTTGAAAATATAGGAAGGAATTAAATTATCATACTTGGCATCTTTCTGAATAATTGTCCCTTCATCTTTTGGGTTTACAAATGATTTTACAAATAATGGAATGTTTTTATTTTGTAAAGGTTTAATGGTTTTTGGGTGAATTACAGATGCCCCATAGTAACTCAATTCAATGGCTTCTCGATACGAGATTTTAGCTAATCTTTCTGTGTTATTAAAGTATTTAGGGTCTGCATTAAGCATTCCTGGCACATCTTTCCAGATTGTAACATTTTCAGCATTGAGGCACCAAGCTGCTATGGCAGCAGTAAAGTCGGATCCTTCTCTGCCTAAAGTTGTGATTTGTGCTGTGTCAGTATGGCCTAAAAATCCTTGTGTGATACAAATATTTCTTCTTGTTTGGTCTTTGTATAGTAGTCCTGTTTTGGCATTGAAAATTGCCTCCGTTAATTCCCAATCTACTTTAGCTTCTCTAAAATTTGCGTTTGTTCTTATTAATTTTCGAGCATCCAACCATTCGTTTTCTATAAATTGAGAATTAAGGTACCCGGAAACAACTGTTGTGGAGATGATTTCTCCAAAAGATACAGTTTGATCGTATTCGTAATCAAAATTATCAGTGCTTTCTTGCTCGAGTTTATTTTCTAGTTGTGAAAAAACTTTTTCATAAATTTTCGAAAAACTGGCGTCTGTTAGAAGTCCAAGGTCTAATATAATTTCGTCATGGAATGCTCTAATTTCTGAAAGGATGATTTGCCAATCTTCATCGTTGAAATAAGCTTTGACAAGATTTTCAAAACTATTGGTCATTTTACCCATTGCAGAAATGATAACCATTAAGTCATCAGGATACAATTGAATAATTCTAGCTACATTCCTAACTGCTTCAGCATCTTTTACGGATGCACCTCCAAATTTAAATACTTTCATTGTTTATATATTAAAGAACAATCTTCCATTTGTCCATTCTTCATCAAGTAGTGCTTTGTTTTTCTTATAAAAATTTATAGCAGGTTTGTTCCAGTTTAATACTTGCCAATCCATTCTTTTAACACCCCTTACTTTAGCCTCGTTTACTACTGCGTCAAACAATTGCTGCCCAATTCCTAGTTGTCTGTATTTTTCATTTACTAAAAAATCCTCTAAATAAAGTGTTCTACCCTTCCATGTAGAATATCCTGTATAGAATAGTGCCATGCCAATTACGTGTTTGTTTGAATCAATAGCAACCAAACAATCAAAGACTTTGTTCTTGCCAAAACCATCTTTTTTAAGTTGACTTACGGTAGTAATTACTTCATTGGGAGCGTTTTCATATTCAGCTAATTCCTTAATTAATAAATGTACAGCATCCATGTCCTCTGCTGTTGCTGGTCTAATTGAAACTGTCATAATTTTATCTTAAGAATTTTACTTGCCAAAAATCATTATTATTCTCCTTAAAACTACGATATTTACAGCCTATTTATTAACCATAAGGCTTTTAAAACATGAATATTACAACTTTAGGAGAGTTTATTTTAGAAAAACAAGCAGATTTTCCAGGTTCTTCTGGTGAATTATCAAGAATACTGAGTGCAATCAGATTAGCAGCAAAAATTGTTAATCAACAAATTAATAAAGCTGGTCTTGCAAAGCATATTTTAGGTTCCGCAGGAAGTGAGAATATTCAAGGAGAGCAGCAACAAAAGTTGGATGTGTTTGCAGATGATCAATTTATAAAAGCACTTGAAGCAAGAGGTGTGGTTTGCGGAATTGCATCTGAAGAAAATGATGATTTTGTTGCGTTTGATAGTGTTGATTCTACTGCAAAATATGTAGTGATGATAGATCCCTTGGACGGTTCTTCTAATATAGATGTAAATGTCTCCATTGGAACAATATTCAGTGTTTACAGAAGGAAAACACCAGTAGGAACGCCTGTTCAATTAGAAGATTTCTTACAAAAAGGAAATGAACAAGTTGCTGCAGGATATGTAGTTTATGGATCTTCCACCATGTTGGTTTATACCACAGGTAATGGTGTTAATGGGTTTACTTATGATCCAGGAATAGGAGTGTTTTTTCTATCGCACCCTTCGATGCAGATTCCCAAGACCGGAAGAATATATAGCGTTAATGAAGGAAATATTAAAATTTCACCGAAAAGAATTCAAGACTATGTATCTTATTGTCAAGAAACAGATGAAGCAACTAATCGGCCATATTCAGGTAGGTATATTGGCTCTCTTGTTGCAGACTTTCACCGTAATCTTATTAAAGGAGGTGTTTATATTTACTCACAAACCGATACAGCACCTAATGGTAAATTAAGGTTGCTGTACGAATGTAATCCTTTTGCTTTTATTGCGGAGCAGGCTGGTGGAAAAGCAAGTGATGGTCAGCAAAGAATTATGGATATTGAACCTACCGAACTGCATCAGCGCGTTCCGTTTATTACTGGCAGTAGCGATATGGTAGACAAGGTTTTGAGTTTTTAGTAAATAAGTTTTACATGTAAAATAATGTCAAAACAATAAAAACCTATTAAAATGTTTGCTGGTTCTAAATTGTTTTATAGTTTTGTAGCAAAATAATATAAAAAATGAAAAAATTAATTTACTCTATTTTTGCAATCACAGCGTTATCAGTAACAAGTTGTGGAGGAGCAGAAGAAACTGAAACTACAGAAGGTGAAGGTAAAGACTCTACGAAAGTAGAAGAAGTTACAATTTCTGGAACGTATAATACTGCAGAAGGTGCGGCTATTACTTGGAAGGCAAAACATTATGCTGATGAAGATTTTGTGCATATTGGAACGGTTCCTACTTCAGGTAACGTTGTAGTTGATAACAATGCTATTATTGGTGGTGAATTTACATTTGACCTTGTAAGTTTAGATGAAGAAGGTGATACAGATTACACTAAGATGTTAGAAGGTCATTTACAGGATTCCACTTTCTTTAATACAATGGTTTTCCCAACTGCTACATTCAAAATTACTGGAGCTGAAGCAGGAAAAATCATGGGGGATTTAACCGTTATCGGGGTTTCGCAATCAGTTACTATTGAAGGTGAATTATCTATCACAGATACTGAAGTTGCTTTGGTAGGATCTACTTCCGTAGATATGCTTGGATTTGAAATGCCATTTTTGTTAATGTCTGAGCAAGCGCCAGAAGACAAAAAAGGACAGTCTCCAGACCCTAAAGTGGTTATTGATATTGATTTGAAATTGACAAAATAAGTTGATTTAAAAAATCATAAGTTTAAAATTTAATACAAAAAAAGTCCTGCCTAGTGCGGGACTTTTTGTTTTATGTAATTACATTTGTACCGCATTTAGGTTGTCAACGAAAGTTGACATTAAAAGGGAATCTTGTGAAATTCAAGAACTATACCCGTAGCTGTAAGCTTTAAAAGCGCATTGCAATAATACCACTGTTCTAAAAATGCAAAGAATGGGAAGGTGCAAAGCGTAGGAAGTAAGTCAGAAGACCTGCCAAAATTGCGAAATACAGTTACAAGACTGTAAGACAAAAGATTTTAAGATTAGGAATTCCCTGTTTTTTGTCTTTAAATCTTAATGTCTTGTCTCTGTAATAACAAGCTTTCGGGATAAAAGCAGTGTTGACTTCTTACCATCGGGCGGTGGTATTAATCTCACATTGATTTTATTCTTTTAATTAACCAAAGGCACACAAAACTTATAGCGTGTCTTAAAAAATTTTTAAAAGAATGAAAAAACTTTACTTTAGTTTTTTAGCGGTACTATGTGTGTTGGTAGGCCGTTCACAAGATGCAGCGTATTATGTAGGTTCAGGATCAGATACTGCGTATTTGGTTATTGATTTTCAAGATGGAACTTCAGATTCTAGTTCTGTTTGGGGCTACCTTTTTGATGCGTCAATGTCGGTTACAGGGGGTGATATGTTACTTGACATAGCGGCAGATGAAGAGAATTTGACAGTTTCTGCAGGTTCATTTCTAAATGATATTACATTCAATTCGCATGTAGGGATTGGAGGAACAAATGGTTTTTATTGGGGAACTTGGTCTAAGTCAGGTGTTAATGCTTGGGCATCCAATTCTGGTATAAGCGAAGTGTTGGCAAATGGAGACTGGTTTGGCTGTTCTTTTACTGATTTTAGCCCTGCAATTGAGCCTGGTGTGGCTCAAAAAGCATATGCTTCTAAGTGGTTTGATAAGTCAAAAGTAGATTACTGGGTAGGCAGTGGTCCAGATTCGTCCTATTTAATAGTAGATTTTGTAGATGATGTATACGGAGAAGCAGTGACATTTGTATGGGGAGTTAAATTCACTGGAAATACCACTGGAGAAGATATGTTGAATGCTGTGGCAGCAGCAGATGCAAATTTTGGGGTACTTATATCAGGAGGGTTTTTGAGTGATATTACCTACGGTAGTTATGCTGGAATCGGTGGTTCACCAAGTTATTGGGGAACTTTCAGTGCATCAAATCTTTCTGATTGGACAATGAATGCCGGAATCTCAGCGATAGTTGCTGATGGGGGAATGTTTGGTGTGTCTTATGCTGCTTGGCCTCCAAGAAGACCCGTAACGCCTGTTAATGCTGTTAATCCGGATGCGGTAAGATTTAGTGATATTAATGAATGGATTGGTACAGGAACAGATTCTGCTGTAATAGTTATAGATTTCAATGACGGAACTGCTGATGAAAGTATGGCTTTTGGTTATTTATTTTCAGGTATCACTACAGCCGAAGACGCATTGAATGATTTAGATGCACATTATGGTGCAATGGATGTCACTATTGGCTCTGGTTTTCTAAATGATATTAGTTTCGATACGCATGCAGGAATTGGAGGAACCAATGGTTTTTACTGGGGAACTTGGAGTGGAACTAATGGAGGTAATTTTGAAATGAATGCAGGATTATCAGAACAATTAAGTAATGGAGATTGGTTTGGATGTGCATTTACCGACTTTTCACCAGCGTTGCCACCTAGCGTTAGTAGTCCTGTTCAATCTACGGTTAGTGTAACAGAGTTTACAGAAGTGACTTATAGTATTTATCCTAATCCAACTGTTGGTTCTATTTCTATAAATATAGAAGGTTTACAAGGTGGTGCGTATGTAATTTCTGATTTAAGCGGAAAAGTTGTAATGAATGGAAGTTTAAATAATACAACGTCAATCTCTGCAGAGAAACTTAGTGCAGGGTTTTATAATTTCACATTGATTACTAATAATGGATTGAGTACTCAAAAATTCCAAAAACTATAACTATGTCAAAATGTTTGTTTTTAATAATAACCTTGACCTCATTCTTCGGAATGGGGCAGGGTTCTTATGCTCCTGATGCTGATTCTTTTGGAACAACCGCAATTCATAAAGATAGTAGTGTTTTTGTTAATTGGGCTACAGGATGTGTTGTTCAGAGAGGACCTCAAGATATTGCTGTGAGTGGATCTCCATTAGTAACTACAGGTTCGGATTATATGGCTACTGATAAAAGTGGTGTAAATGGTGTGGTCAGTTTAGGAGATGGAGGACAAGCAGTTTTAACTTTTGCAGTTCCAATTTATGATGGTCCAGGATGGGATTTTGCTGTTTTTGAAAATAGTTTTTCTAATGACTTCTTAGAATTGGCTTTTGTAGAGGTAAGTTCAGATGGAATTAATTATACAAGGTTTGACGCCAGAAGCGAGGTGCAAACAGTAACGCAAATTGGATCGTTTGGTACAACTGATGCTACAGAGATTAATAACTTGGCAGGAAAATACAGAGCGCAATTTGGAACTCCTTTTGATTTGAATGAGTTAAGTGGGATTGCAGGTCTAGATATAACTGCTATTACACATGTTAAAATCATTGATGTAATAGGCTCAATTGCTGAAAATTATGCGACTTATGATGCTGACGGAAACAAAATTAACGATCCATACCCAACGGATTTTCCTAGTGGAGGTTTTGATTTGGATGCCGTAGGAGTCATTAATGAAATGCCATTATCAGTAAATAATTTGGATAATAATTTTGCAATGTTTCCAAATCCAGCGTCAGATGTTGTAACCATTAGGAAAAATGGAGATGGTACTGTAAAACTGTTTAATTTGAGCGGCCAAGAATTATTAAACACTCAATTTTCTAATCAATTGAATTTAGATTTGAGCGATTTTCCAGCAGGAATTTATTCAGTGAATATTGATGGTGATATCCAGAAGTTGATAGTACATTGATAAAACTATTTTTCATATTGCTTATTGCGCTTGTGAGTGTCATAACTTATGCGCAAGAAGATACTTTAAAAGAGTTTACTAAAAGCGTGGATGTGCAAACAGCATCTCCAGCATTTAGCAATCTAGCAATTGAAAAATTACCTGTTCAAACTTTAAAAGGAAAGGATTTAGGGCAGTTGTTACAAGAATTGACTCCCACTTTTATCAAAACTTATGGTATGGGTGGGATTTCAAGTTTATCTATTAGGGGAGGAGGAGCCAATCATACACAAGTTTTTTGGAATGGAATTTCGGTAAATTCTCCCACTTTAGGGCAGACTGATTTATCCTTGATGCCTGCAGATTTTTTAGAGACTATCACAATAAATGCAGGCTCTAGTGCTTCTTTTAATGGTAATGGTGGAATTGGAGGAAGTTTGGCAATGAAAAATTATAGTTCTTTTACTCCAGAGAGATCTTTTTCGTTCAAGAAGGAATGGGGAAATTTTGGTATTGATAACACAGTATTCAAAGTAGGTTTTGGAAGTAAAAAGTTTTATTCAAAAACCACATTGTTGCGACAGTTGGCTAATAATGACTTTGAATATCGAGATTATTCCCAGCAAGGAAGTCCTGAGGTAAAGCGAACTCATGCCGCTACTCAATTGCATGGTGCGCAACATTTAATGGGTTTCAAAACTAAAAACGGTGACATTAATTTGAAACTGAATTACGTAGAGGCTAAAAGAAATATCCCAGTAGCAATTGGAGTAAGTGCTCAAGATCAAGTGCAAATTGATAAAAGCCTGAAATCTGTTTTGGAGTGGAATCGTACTTCTAAAAGAAAGTTAACTTTAGATCATCAGGTAAGATTCGGTTTTGTGCATGACTTTTTAAATTTTGAGAATCAGACGACCGCTATTAATTCTATTTTTAAGACAGATATATTATCAGCACAGTATCACATCAGGTGGAAGTTGAAGAATGAATGGACATTGCGCACGCAATTAATTGCTTATGAGTTCATAGCAAAATCGGATGGTTTTGAAGGTGTAAGAAATCAAAATAGAACGTCTGCATATGTGGATATAGAAAAAATCTGGAGAGAGATGAAGTTCTTTGGTTCAATTAGAGAAGAAATTTACGACTTTGATAAAGTAAATACAATTCCTACTCTGGGATTTGTTTGGAGATATTTTAAAAGTAACACGCTGTTCTTAAATGGAGGAATCAACGCACACCAACCTACATTGAATGATCTTTATTGGAGAGGAAGTGGTAATACTGAATTACAAGCAGAAATTGCTAAACAAATAGAAGTAGGTTTGAAAGAATCAAATTACGATAATAGATTTGACTATGTCCTTTCATATTTTCAGAGCCAAGTAGATAATTGGATTCAATGGATCCCATCCAGCGATGGTGTTTGGCGACCTCAGAATGTTAAAAATGTTGACAAAAAAGGTATTGAGGTTAATTTGAAATATTACATCAAAAGGCAAAGAAACTTTTCATTGATTGCTTCAGGGAATTATCAATATTTAGATGTGAAATCTGTAGCTAGTCACATTGCTAATGATGAATCTGTTGGTAAAGATTTAATTTATTCGCCTAAGCATATGGCTAATTTTGATGTGATTTTCTATAGTCAAAAATGGACATTGAGATACACGCAGAATTATACTGGTAAACTGTTCTTGGATGCTACCAATACAACCTATTTACCTTATAGTTTTCCTGCTAGTGTTGAAGCAAAGTATTTACTAGAAGGTGATAATCGAGAAGGTGATTTAGAATTCAAATTTAGCGTAAATAATCTCTACGGTGAGGAATACCAAACAGTGGGAAATCAACCATTGCCTGGAAGGTATTTTATGTTTGGATTTGTCGTTAAGTTTAAACAATGAGGAGGAAAATACTGCGATATAATCCTAAATTGAAGGAACTTGCTAGAGACCTCCGAAATAACAGTATTAAGAAACTAAATAAAATGCTAGATTTAAAGTAGCGTAAATAGATGATTATTGCATCACCGAAAAAGAAAGATATTAAATGATAGTAATAGGACAACATAAAAGCAAGAAAACCTCCCCTCTCGAGAGGGGATTGAGGGGTGTGTCACGAAGCCATCATCTTATTTTTATATTGCTAGTTTTAATGATGTTCTCATCTTGCAAAAAACAAGAGGTAGGTCCGCAATGTCCAACTTGCCAAGAGGATGTGCTGCCAACTACAACAGATGTATTAATTGGTTGTGAAGGTAATTTTGGTTGGGGAAATGCTTCTCTGAGTAGTTATAGTCCAATTACAAAAAATGTAAGTAACCAAGTTTTTCAAAATGTTAATGGATTTGGTTTGGGTGATGTTTTACAAGACATGCAAGAGATTGAAGGTACACTTTATATTACCATGAATAACTCTGGTAAAATTGTAATGTTAGACACAGCAGACTACACCTTTCAAGGTGAGATAACGGGATTTAACAGCCCAAGGTATATCACTGCTGTTTCTGGAAAAGCTTATGTTTCTGATTTATACGCAAACTCTATTCAGGTAGTAGATCTTACATCTAAAGCAATCACGAGTAGCATCACGACACAACGATGGACAGAGCATTTATTAATTCATGCGGATTATTTATATGCTACCGCACCAGATACCAATTGGGCATTTAAAATTAACACTTTGACCGATGCTATTGAAGATACCATTGTTGTAGGAAAATCACCATCGGGAATTGTTATTGATAAGAATGAAAAAATATGGGTGCTAACTTCGGGAGGTACGAATGGTGAGCTGGCAAAATTAGTAAGGTATAATCCAGCATCTAATTCAATAGATCAGTCCTTTACATTTGCATCACTAACAGAGTCTCCCAACAGTTTGAGAATTGATGCAGAGGGAGAGAACCTTTTCTTCTTAAATGATGGATTGCAAACAATGTCCATTCAAGCAAGTGCTATTCCTTCTTCAAAATCTATTGCTACGAATGGTTCTATTTTTTACGGAATGAACATTGATCCAAATAATAAAGAGATTTATATCACCGATGCGGTAGATTACGTGCAGCAAGGAAAAGTGTACCGATATGACTCTATTTTTCAACCATTAGACACATTTACTGTGGGTGTAATTCCACAAAGTATTTGGTTTAAGTAAGAAGGATAGTTCGAAGTTAATAGTTTGGTGTTCTGACTCGCACTTTATGTTGTTTTGGAATGAAAGGTTCTAAGTATTATTTTAATGAGTCAGCTCTTGACTTAAAGCCCTACTCTAAACAAAGAACCTTAAACTTCGAACCCCAAACCGCCAACATTCAACTTTTTACAAGATAAATCTTCCGATTATCCCTAAAACTTCGTTTTTTTGTATTAGAATTTAAAATACAACAATGACACGTACAAAAATTAAGGAAGCATTACAAACTGCTCCAGGTAAGGAGATAGTAGTAAAAGGATGGGTTAGAGCATTTAGAAGCAATAGATTTGTTGCTTTGAATGATGGGTCAAGTTTGGCCAATTTACAAGTTGTTGTTGATTTTGAGAATTTTGATGAAGCCATAGTTTCTCAAATCACAGTAGGATCTGCCATTGCTGTTACAGGAGATTTGGTAGAGTCACAAGGTGCGGGTCAAGCTGTTGAAGTAGCAGCAAAAACTATAGAGATTTTAGGAACTGCCAACCCGGATGAGGTGGCAAAAACTATTCTTCAACCTAAAAGACATAGTCTTGAGTTGTTGAGAGAACAAGCTCACCTAAGATTTAGAACGCAAACTTTTAGTGCGGTTTTTAGAATAAGACATGCCATGGCTTTTGCCATTCATAAATATTTCAATGACAATGGTTTTTATTATTTGCATACACCAATCATTACAGGTAGCGATGCCGAAGGTGCGGGTGAAATGTTTAGAGTAACTACTTTGCCGCAAGATAATGTTCCAAAAGATGAAAATGGAAATGTAGATGTAAAAGCTGACTTTTTTGGCAAGGAAACTAATCTTACGGTTTCCGGTCAGTTAGAAGCAGAGTTAGGCGCTACAGCTTTAGGTCAGGTGTATACATTTGGGCCAACATTTAGAGCGGAAAACTCAAATACTTCTCGTCACCTGGCAGAATTCTGGATGATTGAACCGGAGATTGCGTTTGCAGACTTGACGGATGACATGCAATTGAGCGAAGAGTTCATGCAGTATGTTATTAAATATGCGTTGGATAACTGTAAAGAAGATTTAGAATTCTTGCATAAAAGAGAGGTGGATCTGGACAGTAAAAAACCAACTGCAGAGAGAAATGAATTACCATTATTGGAGCGTCTACAATTTGTAATTGACAATGAGTTTGAAAGAATCACTTACACAGAAGCAATAGATATTTTACTTCGTTCTAAACCTTTCAAAAAGAAGAAATTCAAGTTTCCAGTTGAATGGGGAGTAGATTTGGCATCCGAGCACGAAAGATTCTTAGTAGAAAAACACTTCAAAAAACCAGTAATCTTGTATAACTACCCAAAAGAAATCAAAGCGTTTTATATGCGTAACAATGACGATGGAAAAACTGTGGCAGCAATGGATGTATTGTTTCCTGGTATTGGTGAAATCATTGGTGGTTCGCAAAGAGAGGAACGTTATGATGAGTTGGTACAGAAATGTAAAGATTTCAATATTCCAGAAGAGCACGTTTGGTGGTATTTGGAGACAAGAAAATTTGGTACAGTTCCGCATGCTGGATTTGGTTTAGGTTTTGAAAGATTAATCATGTTTGTGACAGGTATGACTAATATTAGAGATGTAATCCCATTCCCAAGAACACCTAATAATGCAGAGTTTTAATTGCTGAAAAATTAGTATCTTTCAACCATGAATTTAGGTAATGGATCAATATGTTAAACCCTTAACAATGAACCTTAAACCTCAAACTAGAAACGCAAAATGGCATTAAAACAATTTTTATCACATAAGTTACTTCAGAAACTATCTCCACAACAGATTCAATTGATGAAGTTGTTGCAAGTTCCTACGGTAGAATTGGAGCAAAGAATAAAGCAAGAGATTGAGGAAAACCCAGCACTTGATGAAGGTCTAGAAGAGACAGAACTAGATAGTCGAGAAGAGGAAGACGAGTGGGAGACAGAAACTGATGATAGTCGCGATGATTTTGATATCAATGATTATTTAGACGATGAGACGCCTGATTATAGACTTTCGGCAAGAAATCACGGTGTAGACGATGATGAAAAAGCAATTCCTTTATCTGGTGGAAGTTCATTCCAAGAATTGTTAGAAAGTCAAGTAGGATTTAGGGTCCGAAATGATAAAATGCGTGAAATTGTGCATACTATTATTGGAAATTTAGATGAAGCTGGGTACTTGCGTAGAGAACTAGAAAACATTATTGATGACTTGGCTTTTTCTCAAAACATTATAGCTACAGAAGAAGAGATGGAGGAAGGACTATTGATTGTCCAAGAGTTGGAACCTGCAGGTGTGGGGGCAAGAAGTTTAGAGGAATGTCTGTTGTTGCAATTAGAAAGAAAAGAGGTGACAGTAGAAATACTTACTGCTCAGGCTATTTTAGAAACGTGTTTTGAAGAGTTTACAAAAAAACATTATAAGAAAATTTTAAAGAAATTAGACCTTGAAGAGGATCATCTGAGAAAAGCTATTGCGGAAATTGTTAAATTGAATCCTAAACCTGGAGGCGCAGCTTTGGAAACCAATAAAGTGATGCAGCAAATTATTCCGGACTTTATTATAAAGGAAGAAAACGGAGAATTAGAGTTAACATTAAACGCTAGAAATGCGCCACAGTTGAAAGTAAGTCGCGAGTACTCTGAAATGCTGAGAACTTATGGAGCCAGTAAGAAAACACAAGCAGACAAAGATGCGGTACTTTTTGTGAAACAAAAAATAGACTCTGCCAAATGGTTTATTGATGCCATTAAACAGAGACAGCATACATTGTTAATTACCATGAATGCTATTATGGAATACCAAAAAGAGTTTTTCTTAACAGGTGATGATACCAACATGAAACCAATGATTCTTAAAGATATTGCTGATATCGTAGAGATGGACATTAGTACGGTTTCGAGGGTGGCTAATAGTAAATATGTGGAAACTCCATACGGAATTTACTTGCTGAAATACTTTTTCTCAGAGTCGCTTTCTACGGATAGCGGTGAAGAGGTTTCTACCCGTGAAGTGAAGAAAATTCTGTCTGATGCTGTAGATAATGAAGACAAGAAAAAACCATTGACAGATGAAAAGTTGATGGAACTTTTGAAAGAAAAAGGTTATAATATTGCCAGAAGAACGGTGGCTAAATATCGTGAGCAATTGGATATTCCTGTTGCAAGATTAAGAAAGGAAATATAGTTTTCGTAATGTAATAATTAATAAAGTTAGAGGTTTAAAGTTCCACTTTGGTTATTGAGCAAAGCGGAAATGACCATCAAACCTCAAACAATAAACCTCAAACCAACTTGAACTACATAACCAAAGCCATATCAATCATCTTCCATCCAGTATTCATCCCTATGATGGCGTTTTTGATATACTTACAGATAGACCACTATGCGGTAGCAACACTACATAACCTTTCAGAAACAGGTTTTTGGGTTGTTTTAGGAGCCATTTGTATGTTTACCTTTGTAATGCCTATTCTCAGTTTAAATATGATGAAAAATGCATACATTGTATCTGATTGGGAAGTTAGTAATCACAAAGAAAGAGTGCCACTTCTTATTAGTACTGCAATTTTCTTGAGTTGTCTCTATTACATGTTCAATTATTTGGAATCTAATAGCGGAAGTATTTTTGAAAATTTCTTTTCTGTAATTCTTGGAGGTATAGTTTTAATGATTTTGGCAGCAACAATTAGTTATTTTTGGAAGATTAGTTTGCATGCAATGATGATTGCAGCACTCGCTGGTGCAATGATAGGGATGACAGCAACATTAAGCCCGATTCTCAATCGAGAAGAAATGATAATGTATAACTCAGTTTTATTACTTATTGTTGGGGTAGTAGGTTTTGCAAGGTTACATCAAAAAGCACATAATATCCTGCAAGTACTTGCAGGTATGATATTAGGGTTTAGTGTTGAGTTTATTGTGGTAAACCAAGAATGGTATTTTTAATTGTGCTAACAGAACTACCTCAAATAATAACTTAATCTCCGCGAATTAACATTTTAATATTGATTATTCTTTGATGTCAATTAGTTTAGCAAAGAAATAATAAATCACATTTGTATCATGAAGTTGCTGCTCTCTTTTCTAATCCTGTTGTTTACATTGATGGTCAATGTGAACTTTGGTCAGTCTGGCGTGGATTCACTTTTCAGTTTGAGAGGAGGAATTTATACGAATACTCAATCATTTACCATAGATACTGCTAATGGTGTAAAAGTATTTTTAACGAAGGATGGAAGTAAACCTTCTACTTATAGTCAATCCTATAAAGGAGAAACTATCACCGTAGATAAACCAATTGTCATTCGAGCGCTATTTTATAAAGGAGGTATTCCGATTGGAACTTCCACACAATCTTACATTGTTGGCAGAAAATTTAATATGCCTGTGATTTCCATTGCGGTAGAATACGATGATTTCTTTGGTTTTAGCAGAGGTATTTATGTCAAAGGTTGTTGTGCAGATTCTATACCACCATATCAAGGAGCAAATTTCTGGAAGGGTTGGGAAAGAGCGGTTAATATAGAAATGTATGAGCCAGATAATACCTTAGCATTCAACCAAGGTGCAGGAGCAAGAATATTTGGAGGATTTAGTAAGGGTTTACCAATGAAATCATTGGCAATTTTGGCCAAATCGAAATACGGACCTAAAAAATTTAAATATCCAATTTTTCCGAACAAAGACATCAAAAAATACAATTCATTCGTTTTGAGAAGTTCTGGAGGTGATTTTAATAATACGCATTTTAGAGATGCGCTATTGACAGACTTGACCGAACCTATTGACATGGATATACAAGCCTACAGACCCAGTGTAGTGTTCATCAATGGTGAATATTGGGGGGTACATAATATTAGAGAAAAACTAAATGAACATTACCTAGCGGAAAATCACGGAGTAAATAAAGATAGCGTAGATTTATTAAAGCATCGAGGCGACCCACAAGAGGGGAATAAAAAAGAGTACAATAAACTACTCTCCTATTTAGGCAAAACTTCATTTGAAAGCAATGAGAAAATTGAGGAACTGGATAAAATGATGGACATTGATAATTATATCAATTATAATCAAACAGAGATTTTTGTGGACAATGGAGATGCAGGAGGAAATATCCGATATTGGAGAGAGCAAAAAGAAGGGGCAAGATGGCGATGGATTTTGTTTGATTTAGATTTGAGTTTTGGCATTGGTAGTAGAGTGGCTTATAAAGAAAATACGCTAGAGCAAATGACAAGGTTAAGTAATGAAAAATGGCCTAATCCTGCTTGGGCAACATTTATAATTAGAAAATTATTAGAAAATGATAGCATACAGGACGTTTATATCAATCGCTTTGCAGATCATTTGAATACTATCTTTAGTGAGGAGAATGTACTTTTTAAAATTGATTCTATTCAGAACTTAATCAAAGATGAGATGCCGTTCCATTTCAAAAGATGGGGTTCAAACATGGAAAAATGGGAAGAGCATGTTGAGTACCTAAGAGTCTTTGCCCGAAATAGACCACACTATATGCGAACTTTCTTGATGGAAAAATTTGAACTGAGCGATACTATAATGGTTAACATTCTCCCTTATGAAACAAGCATGGGAAGCATTAAGTTAAACTCTCTGAAAATCAAAGATGAATTTCATGGTTGGTATTTTACCGATTGCCCAATTAGACTAAAAGCAAAACCCAAACTAGGTTATGAGTTTGTGGGGTGGGAAGGTATTGAATCTACAGAAAATGAGGTTTATATTTCTTTAACCCAAGAAATATCAGTTAAGCCAATTTTTAAAGAAGTAGACAAGAGTAATCTTATGGGCAAAGTGATGTTCAATGAAATTTCTCTGAAGCAAGATTCCCTCACACCATCAGAAGATTGGATAGAGATTTTTAATACTACTACTGATAATTTAGATTTATCAGGATGGAAAATTGGAACTTCCGATGCAAAGGAGAAATACACATTACCCGGAGGAACGCACATAGGGGCACATAGTTACTTGGTTATTTGTGAAGATATTGAAATGTTTCAACAGGTTTATAACTTGTCTAATGATCTTATCGTACAGAAAAATATGGAGTTTGGTATTAGTAGTAAAAAGGATAAACTGAAACTGCTGGATGCCAAC
>JBFHGR010000051.1:0-24345 GCA_041583015.1 Parvicella sp.
ATATTTGAAAAAAGGAATGAAAAGCATTCAGAGAACTTGGTTCTTGAAATTTAAGAAATGGATTACAGTAAAAGGTTTAACTACCTTACCATTCTTAGACTACAAATTTGTAGATGCAGAAAACGAAGAAATTGAATTGTAATAACAATTCTACACAAAGCATTGAAAAGCCATTCTATTTAGAGTGGCTTTTTTTTTGCCAAATAAAATGATTTACGAAGACCTTTTGGCAATTGAAACACATTAAGTAGAAATAGACTTTCATATGTGACAATATCCACCAAAATATGAGGCGGTTTTTATAGAGAAATATAGATTACTTACATCACATCGTATAACAAAAAAGACCGTCCCAATTAAGGAACGGTCTTTTCAATATAGTTTTACTAAACGCTAAATGTTACTTTGTAACATTCATTGCTTTAGTTACTTTTCCATTTGAAGTAGAAACTGAGTAATAATAAGTACCAGCAGCTAATTTGTTGCTATTGATAGTTACAGTATGAGAACCTGCAGTTCTAACACCTTCATTGATTACCTCAATTACTTTTCCAGTTACATCTGTAATTTCTACCATTACTTCATCATTAGAAGAAAGTGTATAGTTAACAGTTGTGTTTCCATTAAATGGATTTGGGAAGTTTTGAGAAACAGTTAAGTTTAGATCATTTTCTTCAATACTTAATGAATTATATGAATCTTCGTTAAAGTTAACTCTAACATGTGGAGGTTCGTTCAATCCAATGAATCCCCATGCTCCACCAGAAGCGTCAAATCCAATTTGTTGTTCAGAAGGAATACCTCCTGCAGCAAATCTAACTCTTTGAGTAATGTCTCCACCATAGTGTCCTGCTACAACAGCAATTTGGTCACCAGCAAATACATCAACTCCACTAGAGAAACCAAGTACTACCATAGTTCCTAAATCAGATGCTTCTACTAAATGCTCTTCAGAAGTTGCTTGTAAAACCCATGCCGCACCGTCAAATGACCAAACTTGAGCATACATTAAATTTCCAACACCATAATTATTTGTTGATGTAGCTAATCCAACTTCCGCAGTCCAGATTGTAGCATCAGCACCAACTAAAAATTGATTTCCAATAGAAAATTGAGCCGTTGAATCATCATTAAACAGTTGGCTGTAACTTCTTTCAATCACACCATTATCATGAGCCCAAACATCGTTAGTAACCTCAAGCATATCAATAGCAGAATAAGAGTTATTTGATGCATCATCGTCAGTTACACCAATGTTTGCAGTTAAATCTAAAGTGTATAAACCAACTGCCGAAGGTGTATAAGTAGTTGTATGAAAAATAGAGTCATTCAAGTTAGAAGTAATCGTAACAGCAGCTGAAGTTCCAGCATCAACAGAAGTTCCTCCCATTTTGATATCATAATCTATAGCAACATCTTGATCATTAATACCAATATTAGTTACGTCCAATCCCATGCTTAATGCTCTTACTTGAGCTAAAGGAATTTGAGAATATTGAAAATCATTGTTAATATCAGTTGTAAAATAACTATCAACTCTAACATCATTAGGGTCATTTTCTACAATTGAGATATCATCAACTGCCCAGTACCATGCCCAGAAATCATTGTCATCATAATAAAACTGTACAAAAACTTGCGATTGACCTCCAGCGACTGCCGAAATATCTATTCTTGTAATTTCAGGATTTCCTGAATTTTGACTATCTGGCGAACCTGCTGTATTTGTAATTTCAAAATCAGTCCAAGTATTTCCGTTATCTCCAGAAACTCTAACACCTCTAGCATCTTGCCACCATCTGTAGTTGTGAGAAAAGATTAGAGAAACGTAATTTGAACTTGATAAATCAATTGCCGTAGCATTAGTAAATTGTGAAACCATTTGCGTTCCATCATTATCTGAAGTATTATTAGCATCAGAACTAATGAACATATACCCATTAGCCGCTGTTGCAGAAGCCATAGGTGATAAAGCAGAAACTGGAATTGCATTAACATCAGTTTCTACTGCCCAATCAACCGCTAAAGTACCGGTGTTCGTAAAAGTCCAATTTGATGCATCAGAACAATCATCTGACCATAAAACTGCACCTTTAGTTTGTACATCATTTGTTCTTTTAACTTTTGTAATAGAATTATCGTGTTTAGCAAAACTCATTATCTGTTTGCTATCGTTAACCCTTAAGTTACCCTGAGCTGTAGTAGCCACAGCCATAGTAAGTGTAAATACACTCAAGTAAATTTTTTTCATATGAAAATATTTTTTGGTTTAAGTATCACAAATTTCGTTAAAAATATGTTAAATACCAACTAATCCTTAAGAATTAATTAACAAAAAAAAGCACCCTATCCACAAGTGGTAAGGTGCTTTAATAAAAAGGAATTAATCTAATTATGCATTTACATAACTTTCAACCGAAGGACAGCTACAAATAAGGTTTCTATCTCCGTACGCATCATTTACTCTTCCAACACTTACCCAGAATTTATTGGTTCTAATGTAAGGCAATGGGTAAGCGGCTGCTTCTCTTGAATATTTTCTATCCCAAGTATCACTTACAACTACTTCAGCAATATGTGGAGCATTTTTAAGTGGGTTATCTTCCTTGTCAAAAATACCTTCTGCTACTCTATCTATTTCATTTCTAATTTCAAGCATTGCATCGCAGAAAGTATCCAATTCTTTTTGAGACTCACTTTCTGTAGGCTCAATCATCAATGTCCCTGCAACTGGAAAACTAACAGTTGGCGCATGGAATCCATAATCCATTAATCTCTTAGCGATATCTCCTGCTTCTATCCCTGAATCTTTTTTAAATCCTCTACAATCCAAAATCATTTCATGGGCAACTGTATCATTTTTACCTGTATAAAGTACATCATACCTTGGTGTTAATCTTGCTTTAATATAATTTGCATTTAAGATAGCCATTTCTGTAGATTGTCTTACTCCATCTTTCCCTAACATCTTGATGTATCCGTATGAAATCAACAAAATTAAAGCACTTCCAAATGGAGCTGAACTTACAGCAGTGATTGCTTTATCACCTCCTGCAGCCATATATGGACTACCAGGCAGGAATGGTGCTAAGTGTTTTGCAACTCCAATTGGTCCTACTCCTGGTCCACCTCCTCCATGAGGAATGGCAAATGTTTTATGAAGGTTTAGGTGACATACATCCGCTCCAATATTTCCTGGACTTGTCAATCCAACTTGTGCATTCATATTGGCACCGTCCATATAAACTTGCCCACCATTTTCGTGAACTATGTTAGTAATATCAATGATTCCATCTTCATATACACCATGTGTAGAAGGATAAGTAACCATCAGACAACTTAAATTATCTTTATGCTCTTCTGCTTTTGCTTTTAAGTCAGCAATATCAATATTCCCTTGTTCGTCACAACCTACTACGATAATTTTCATTCCAGCCATTACTGCACTTGCTGGATTGGTACCATGTGCAGACGAAGGAATTAAACAAATATCTCTATGGTGATCTCCTCTACTTTGGTGATACGCTCTAATCACCATCAACCCTGTATATTCTCCTTGAGCACCACTGTTAGGTTGGAATGATATTTTGGAAAAACCAGTAATCTCACTTAAGTATTGATCTAATTCATCTATAATTTGCGTATATCCTGTTACTTGATCTACTGGTGCATAAGGATGCATATTAGCAAACCCAGGCCAAGTTATTGGCATCAATTCACTTGCTGCATTCAATTTCATTGTGCAAGAACCTAAAGCAATCATAGAGTGAACTAATGAAATATCTTTATTTTCCAATTTCTTTAAATATCTCATCATTTCAGTTTCCGAATGATAAGAATTAAACACTTCGTGAGTAAGAACTGCGTCTTTTCTCAATTGTGTTTCAGATAAATTGGTTTCGATTACTTTAATAGAATCATATTCATCACCATTATTCTTAGCAAAGACATTGATAATATCCATCAAATCTTCTTCGGTCACAGTTTCATCTAAACTAAGCGAAACGCCTTCGTCATAGTACGCAAAATTCATTTCTGCTGCTGTAGCAATGGTTTTTAATTTTGACACATCACTTATTGAAACCGTTAAAGTATCAAAGTAAGAATCATTTACAATTTCATATCCTAATTCTTCCAAAGCATTGGCTAAAGTTGCTGTTTTACTGTGAATATCACTTGCAATTTCTCTTAAACCTACTGGCCCATGATAAACAGCATACATTGAAGCCATTACAGCCAATAGTGCTTGAGCTGTACATATATTAGATGTAGCATTCGCTCTTTTTATATGTTGTTCTCTTGTTTGAAGCGCCATTCTCAATGCAGGGTTTCCATTGCTATCAATCGAAACTCCAATAATTCTACCTGGTATTTGTCTTTTAAAACTTTCTTTAGTAGCAAAGAAGGCAGCGTGTGGACCTCCATACCCCATAGGAACACCAAATCTCTGAGTTGATCCAACTACACAATCAGCGCCCCAAGAACCTGGTGATTTTAATAAGACTAAACTCATTATATCTGCAGCCGCACAAACACTAATCCCAACTTCATGGCAAGCGCTTGTAAACTCATCGTAATCATTAATTTCTCCCGTACAATCTGGATATTGCACCAGCGCTCCAAAATACTCCTCCGTAGGAGTAAAGTCTTTGTAACTTCCAATTACCAATTCAATATTAAGTGGAGTAGATCTAGTTCTTAATATTTCTATCGTCTGTTCAAAACAATTTTCGTCAACAAAGAATTTAACCACATTTGCTTTTGCTTGCGCTCTAGTTCTAGCGTTGTAGAACATAATCATTGCTTCCGCTGCAGCTGTCCCTTCATCCAATAGAGAAGCATTAGCAATCTCCATTCCTGTTAAGTCCAAAACCATTGTTTGGAAATTCAACAACGCTTCCAATCTTCCTTGAGAAATCTCTGCTTGATATGGGGTATAAGCTGTATACCAGCCTGGATTTTCCAATACATTTCTAAGGATAACTGATGGTACTAAAGTACCGTAATATCCTAATCCGATATAGTTTTTGAATTGTTTGTTTAAAGCCGCTTTTCCTGCCAATTCTTTCAAATACTCATTCTCTGTTTGTGCCACTGGCAAATTTAGATCTTCCTTCAATCTAATATGAGCAGGAACTGTTTTATCTATTAATTCATCAATAGAAGAAACTCCAATTGTTTTTAGCATTGATTGAACTTCATCTTCGGATGGTCCAATATGCCTATTTGTAAATGCTGAATGTAACATAGTATTTGATATTTTGTGTGTAATTGTATATTGGCTGCAAAGATACTTCGCAAAATGATTTTGCTCTATTTAGCCTAAATATTTTATGAACTTTATGGAAAATATCGGTTGAAAACCTAAGAAATTTTTACTGACATCTCTTCTAAATTTATTTCTCCAGATGATTTATACAACACTGTTCCTTTTTTGAATAAAATTACTGTTGGCACACCAACCACATTTAACTTCCTTGCCACAGTCTCGTTTTTATCAAAATCAATTTTTATCATTTTGATAGCATCTCCTTTATCCTTTTTGAAATCCTTCAACTGCTCTCCTACCTCGTCACAGGTTGGAGCCCACTCTGCATAGAAACTTACCACTACTGGTGTTTCCCCTTGAATCAAGTCATTAAATTTTGACATATTTATTAGATATTATATTTAATGCAAAAATACTAATTACTAAATGAAATTAAACTTGTACTGTACCGAAAGAAAGCTGCATTATAAAAATTCTTAAAATCACAAGGGTGTCCTATTTTATAGATTTGATTTAAGTCTTTCTTTATTGTCACGCACCTCAACCTAGCATCACTTTTACCTTTATAAGACTTGTCATTCCTTCTATTTGACACAAGTTCCAACTCCTTTTTACGTCCTCTAATTTTACCTTCCAAAAATTTCACTTTAACAATATCATTCTGTTGAATCAAAACTCCCTCTGTACTTTTTCGTTGTACAAAAATTCCATATTTGAGTGTCCTATTGTTTTTAAGCACATTATATCCATTAAGTCCATGAGACTTATCTACCACAATTTGGTTGCAGACATTACCGACTATAAAATTTTGATATGGATAATTACCATGCAAAACAAAATCACCTGCTGAAAACTTAGGCAACCTCACGCCTTCCCAAAAACCTTCTAGAGCATAATTTCCGCTAACTAAATTGCCATTAGCACCACTTTGCAAAACAACTCCATGTCTCAATTTCCTAAACACACAATTCTGAACGAGACAATCCGTTGAAGAGTATTGTAACGCAACTCCATAGCCCCTTCCTCCATTTCCATGAGAAAATGAGTTAAACATATCCACCTTTTCAAGACTAATATTCATAGCGTAATCAATAGACACATGCGCAAAGTTGGCCATAACAGAAAAAACATTTTCAAGGTTACAATTTCTAGCATATGAAAACACTATATTACTTGTTTGATGAGTAGTCTCATCCTTTCTTTCGATAATTAAATTAGCTAATTTCACATTTTCAATTGGCTGAATAATTTCCAACTTGCTTTTTTCATTTGAACTATATGGTAATTTTATTTTAGTTTTAAATTGAATAGTTGAATCCTTCACCTCACTCACTTCCAACAATTGCCCAATACAACCTTTCGCCCAAGTGGACAAAACTCTACCGGGGTTACTTTTGTATACTCTCAACAACATTCCTGCTTTGAGTTCTTTAGCATCAGATTTCACTTCAAATGCACCAGCCTCAACATTATCGATAATATTATAACTAGTTTTCCTTATGCTACCTTTAACATGAATCAAATCACCTTTACCTGCTAGATTAAAAATGAATTTGACGGTATCTTCCTTCTTTCCCGCAATGGATATATTACTTTTTAAAGTAACTGTATTTTTGAAATAATAATCTCCTTGTACAAAAGAAATCAAAGTATATTTTTTTGATTTTGATATCATCTCATTCAAATAACCAGAACAATCAAAGGTGCTGTCATTTGCATATTTAGTTGGAAATATTAACGTATCAGCATTCCGCCCTATCAACGTATTAGAATAAATGACTTGAAAAATCACAAGTATAGTTATGAGTTTAAGACGCATGCTAATTGTAGTTTTTAGACAAAAAAAATCCGCTTAAACTTAAAATTGTCTAAGCGGATTCCAACATAAAATTTAAAAAAATTATTTTTTAATTACTTTTTTAATAATAGCACCTTGAGTAGTGTTCAATTTTACAAGATAAACACCTTCTGAAATATTAGTTAAATCCATTGTGTTATTCCCTTTATTAACAGATGTTTCTACAATTACAACCGCACCTAAAGCATCTAGCACCTCAATAGAATTAATTATCAAATTAGCGTCACTGTTTGTCACATTCAGCACGTCATTAGTCGGGTTAGGGAAAATATCTATTGCATCTGTTGATACATCATCTTTCGCATCTACAGAAGTTACAGCATACGGGTCCCATCCATCTAGAGTTGAAACACCTGTATTTTGAGGATCTAACCAATCACTCAATCTTTCAGACGAACTTGAAGAGCCATTCCCATCCCAAGAAGTTGAGAATTTTCCGTAATAATCATTAACACTATTACCATTACCACAGTATGCAGCACCTCCATATAACTGACCAATAACTCTATGATTTTGGTCCCACAATCCAGAACCAGACGAACCAGGCTCAGTAGTCGTCAATCTTTCCCACTCTTCAATTCTCCATGTTTGGGCACTTCCATATATCGAAGATTGCAAAACATCATCGTCAAAAGATATTTTCTTCACATCTCCTGAAGGGTGGTGAATACCTACTGCGCTTTGTGGAATATCCCCTGAGTTGTCCCATCCAGCATAATATGGATAATCAGGAATAGCATTTAATTCTAATAATCCAAAGTCAGAATCACCATTTCTAGCCCTTAACACAGATCCGTTAACCACATTCAACCCTCCAGAAGGCGAAGTTGAATTGGTTGAAGTTTGACTTCCACAGGTTGGACTTTCATATTTAAATTGAAAAACATAACTCCCCATATATTGAGGATCACAGTGATTAGCAGTCAAAAAATAAGGTGTACCATCTTGAGCAGTATTATTAAGCAATGTACCTGTACAAACACCACCTCCATTTACAATTCTTGCTACCGATCTAATTTCATCTCTCCAATCATCAGCATCAGGACAAATCACATCCATATTACAAGCGCCAGCGTCATTTAATCCTTTTTCTGAATAAAAATTATTAATATCTCTGTAACCATGAACAACCATAGTAATTAAAAGTCTTCCCTTACCAACAGCATTAGCAGGCTCGTAATATTCAATTGTCCCTTCTTCACCTTTTAGTAGTTCAGTTCCTAATTCATTATTTACATTATTATTACTAGAAGTATAAGCTCCTACTACATGAGTTTTGTCAGCGTTGTAAAAGTGTAAACTTCCTCCTTCTGGGATAAAGAAATCACTAAAAACAAGATTCAATGATAACGCTCCAGCAGATTTCAATGAAAGTTTCCAAATTCTATCACCATTAGACAAAACTGTCCAAGTACCTGAATTATTCATATCATAATTCACTTGATGCTCATACCCAAACATATATGGGCCTATTTTATTTAATTCATTAGCTGCGTTTGCTTCCATCACTGCTTGCAAATCGAAAGCCGGCATCTCCACAAGAGACTTATCAGAATTCAGTTGAACTCCCTTGTTAAACGACACAGGACCACCAACATCTGTGGTTTGCGCCTGAAAGGTCAAGAATAAAGTTGCTAACGCAACAATTGAAGTAATTCTTTTTATCATTGGTTTTGATTTAAGTATTATAAGTAGAATATAAAAATACATTTTTTTTCGAAAGGTTGCCTGAAACTTTATCAACTTATATTGCATTCCTACAGTTAAAAAAAATTCCCTTGATGCTAATTAAGCAAAAAGGGAATTCAAAAAAATGTATTAATAGAGTTAGTGACCTTTTGATGCTAAATATCTTTCAGCATCTAGCGCGGCCATACATCCTGTTCCTGCAGCGGTAATTGCTTGTCTATATGTTTTATCAGCAGCATCACCACAAACAAATACTCCTGGTACGTTTGTTAAAGAAGTTCCAGGTTTTTCATATTTGACATAACCAGTTTCATCTAGATTAATATAAGGTTTAAAAATATCAGTATTAGGCTTGTGGCCAATTGCAACAAAGAATCCTGTTGCTGGAATGTCTTTCACTTCTCCTGTAACACTATTCTTAACTCTTGCCCCTGTGACACCATGTTCATCACCTAAAACTTCAACAGTATTGGTATTGTATAAAATTTCAATATTTTCGGTGTTTTGCACTCTTTCCGCCATAATTTTTGAAGCCCTAAAAGTATCACGTCTAACAAGCATTGTAACTTTAGAACATAATTTTGATAGATAATGTGCTTCTTCACAGGCAGAATCACCAGCTCCTACAATAATGGTTTCTTGTCCTTTATAGAAAAACCCATCACAAACGGCACACGCTGAAACACCACCACCAATTTTAAGGTAATGTTGTTCTGATTCTAAACCTAGATATTTAGCCGAAGCTCCTGTAGAAATAATTACAGTGTCCGCATGAATTTCCTTTTTATCTTCAATCCATACTTTATGTACATCACCACTAAAATCTACTTTAGTAACCCAACCACTTCTTACATCTGTATCAAATCTTTCTGCTTGTGCTTGTAGTTGAACCATCATTTCTGGCCCTGTAACACCATCTGGATATCCAGGAAAGTTTTCTACCTCATTAGTAGTGGTTAATTGGCCTCCTGGTTGCATCCCTTGATATAGCACAGGATTCATATTAGCTCTAGCGGCATAAATTGCTGCAGTATATCCTGCCGGTCCTGATCCTATAATAAGGCATTTTACTTTTTCTATTTCTGCTGACATAATTATTATTTTTAATGTATTAACAAATTTATATTTTTAGTTGCAAATGAAATACAACTATGAGCATTATTCTAAATAAATTCTTGGATTTCCAAAATTCCATTACACAATTTCCATTTTTCTTAATAAGAATGATGCATTCATATTTTTACACACACCATCTTTCATTGTATAATCAAAAACTAACTCATCGTTTATAATTTCAGCATCGTAGTAGAAATTTTTAACCTGAGGAATAGTCTCTGATATTGTACACAATCCTAAGTCATGAGTTGCAATAATTCCTGACGCTTTTAATCCCACTAATTTCTTTACAAATTGTTTAGATCCTTCTTCTTTATCTTTACTATTTGTTCCTTTTAAAATTTCATCTAGGATAATAAAGTGCGGTTCTTTGCTAATGGTATCTATAATAAATTTTAATCTCTTTAATTCAGCAAAGAAATACGACTCATCATCTTTTAATGAATCCTCCGTTCTCATACTAGAGATTAGTTTTTGAGGCTTAATAGCAATTTCACTAGCAAAAAGTGGCAATCCGGCATTGGTCATTACTAACGATAACCCGACTGTTCTAAGGAAAGTACTTTTACCCGCCATATTCGCACCTGTAATAATTAGAAAGTTTTCGGTATTGATAGTTACATCATTTACAACACACACATCTTTTTTCAGTAACGGATGCCCCAATCCTTTAGCACTAATAATACTCAAAGCATCTTTTTCTTTCAGTTCAGGAAAAATAAAATGAGGATGATTGTTTTTATAAAGCGCCAAAGACAAAAATGCATCCATTTCAAAAATACCAGAAATCCAATTCTGCACCGTATCTCTATGTGCCACTATCCATCTTTCCGTTGAAAATATTGTTTGAGAATCCCAAAGCAATAACGCATTACCAAATATTCCAACCAAAAAATTATTGCGATTATTAAATAAATCAACCTTCTTAATAAACTCTTTCAACATCTGAGAAGCTTGATTGTTTTGAGCATTTATTTGCTGTTGTAAATCAACAAGTAATTCACTTTTAAATGGTTCTTTTTCAATCTCAAGCAACAGTTTTCCAAAAATTCTAATGTTGTCTGCTATTCGATTTATTTCGGTATTAAATTTTATAGTGTTCTTAATTAGTACACCTGTGAGAACCAGTCCTAAAGTAAACCAACCGCCAAAAATAATTCCGCTTATCACACCAGTAAGGTATAAAGAAAGACAAACAACCGACAAGATAGGAAAAACCCAAAGAAGCCCTTTCAACTTTGTACTTAAAACAGGTTTATAATTCTTAAACCAATTCTGAATTACCTCTGGTTTTAAATTAGACTTATTAGTCCTTGCAATCCCAATAAACCTTTCTTGGAAATCATTTTTTTCAGACAACTCCTGGATTGCTTGTTGCTTTATTAGTATATTATTTACATCATTGGCAGATAGTTTTCTCGCCAAAAACGCTTCCCCTCCCAAGGTACTAGTTCTATTTATTTTATGAAAAAAAGAATGATGACCAAACAAATCAACATCATTAGCATATTCATGATAAGGCTGCTTATATTCTTCTCCATTGTTTGCCCAAGAGTAATCATCTGACAAAGCTTTAATTTCATTATCATAAAACTCATGAATAGAAGACCAGTATTTTTTCCTATCATTAAAATTGCTGTGCACTTTTATCAAATAACCAAAAACTAAACCCAACCCGAATATTACAGAAAAAACAAGGGTGACATGCCCCCAAGACAAATAGACACCAAGAATAATCAAACCAAAGACCAAAACCCTTAATGCAACAAGTGAATTAGCCTTTGCTGCAATACGCTTCATTTGCGCCTTCGCAAATTTCGATTTAGTTAAATATGTATTTTGTAAATTCTCCACACTATTGAAAATAAAAAATTAAAGTTCCCAAAGTTACACCCAAAGTTGTAATTAAAAGATGCGCATTACTTTCCTTCTTTGAATGGGAATGTTCAAATAAAATTGCTGTTATAATATGAAGTAACATTCCTGTTGAAAAAGCCATAAAATATGACGTATATAAATTCATACCTTCAACATTTGAAAGTAACTTTCCCAACAAACCACCTAAAGGAGTCATAAAAGCAAATATTAAAATAAAACCAAAAAACTTCCATTTTTTTACACCAACAGAAAGCAAAAACAAAGAAAAAACGATCGACACAGGTACCTTATGAAATAAAATAGCAGTAACAAAAGTACCGTCTTGAACGCTATCTTGATGATTAGCCTCTCCTTCGTGACTGTGTCCATGATCATCCCCCCCCATGTGATGATGTACTTCTGAAGTAGCTAATTCCTCATTTGACATAAAAATTGGTGCTCCTTCCACTAACGAATGTATACCTAATCCAATCATTAATCCCCATAAAATAGATTTATGATTTACGCTATGCGAATGAGAATGCACATGCCCATGTTCAATGCCTTTTGTAATTTTCTCTAATACCAATTGAAAAATCATCCCAATCATCAAAGCAAAACCTATCCAAAAAGAACGAACTTCATATATCTCAGGCAAAATATGCACGAAAATTAATGCAGCCACAACAGCAGCAGAAAAAGTATTAATATACTTGCTTCTAGACTGAATTTTATCAGTAAAAAGAAAGGTTATCAAGCCTGTCAATAGGACGCTCGCCAACAGGCTAAAAAATATTGTGTAATTATCCATAAATGCAATAAGGTTGCAAAGATATATTTAATTCTGCTTTATTTGTTCATTAATTTTCGGTTCCTCTCATTAATATTGATTAATTTCGCCCCCTCAAATTTGGAAAGTTATAGAATAAGATGGATAAAAATACATTGATAGGTTTATTTTTGATTGGAGCCATATTGTTGACGTTCACTGTAATGAACAACGATGAGGAAGAACAAAAAGAAGCGAATGACAGCAATAAACAAGAGCAAGTTGTAACAGCTCAACCAGATACAATTGCTTTAGCAACAAACAACACAATTCAAGCACCTGAACTTTCAGACTCATTGATTATAGCAAACATTGCCGACTCACTAAAGGCTGATTCCGTATATGTTGCGCAATATCTAGACTCTGTAAAAAAGGAAACAGAAAAAGCACTTTTACAAAATCAGTATTCTCATTTAGAAAGTGAATTTGGAATTTTTGCAAAAGCAGCAGTTATACAAGAAATAGAAACAACAACTCTTGAAAATGACAAAATAGCTTTGACAATTTCCAATAAAGGTGGTCAAATAATAGATGTCAAATTGAAAGAATACCAATCTTATGCAGACTATATTGATTCACCCGACTCCATAAGTGGATTACATTTATTTGAAGGTAGTAAAAGTTCATTTGGTGTATCAATGGTAAACAATGGTATTCCAATTAACACATCTAATCTCTACTTCAATTCGATGGAATCTGAGAAGTTAATTTTAGTTTCCGACACAAACACAAGTGTTTTAACATACAAGTTAGAAACAAATGATCCATCAAAATACATTGAATTTAAATACTCATTAAAAAATGGAAGTTATGATGTAGGATTTGATGTCGAGTATGTCAACATGAAAAACATAGACGACATCGATTATTCCAACACGCAGATTAATTGGAAGTTAACTGGTTTGGCAACTGAAAAATTAGCTTCAGATGAAAGAACAATTGCTACGACAATGTATAGGTTCTTCGATCAAAAAAGAGATTATCTGTCTGAAAGAAGTGACGATGAAGAAGAATTGACTGCCAATACTAACTGGGTAGCATTTAAGCATAAATTCTTTACCTCAGCAATTATATCTGAAACAGGTTTTACGAAAGGAAAAGTATCTCAAAAACAACTTGAAGGTGAAGACTACACCCTAGAATATAAGGCAACACTTCAGTTACCAGCATCTCAAATTGTTCAAACGAAATTGTTTTTTGGTCCTAATGAATTTGAAACGCTTGCCGCTTATGACAATGGCATGGATGACATTATCAATCATGGATGGGGAATATTTGGATGGGTAAACGTTTATTTCATTCAACCAATATTTGAGTTATTGAGAGGTTGGGGCTTAGCAATGGGCTTAATTATCTTTTTAGTCACCTTGATTGTCAAAATTGTGATTACACCGCTTACATACAAGAATTATATTTCTTCTGCTAAGATGAAGGTGTTAAAACCTGAGATTACAAGAATAAACGAAAAATTTCCTGGTCAGGAAAACATGATGAAAAGACAGCAAGAAACACAAGCACTGTACAAATCTAGCGGAGTTAACCCTATGGCAGGCTGTATTCCAATGTTGATTCAAATGCCTATCTTATTGGCAGTGTTTAGATTTTTTCCATCATCCATTCATTTACGACATGCTAGTTTTTTATGGGCTGAAGACCTTTCCTCATATGACGCTATTGTCTCATGGACTGGAGACATTCCAATTTTAACCAGTATCTATGGAAATCACGTAAGTTTATTTACATTATTGATGGCTGTTTCTACGCTAATTTATACCGTAATGAACAGTGGAAATATGGCACAACCTTCTACACCGGGTATGCCTAACATGAAAGTTATCATGTACTTTTTCCCTATAATGATGATCTTCTTCTTCAATAGTTTCTCGGCCGGATTAAGTTACTATTATTTATGTGGTAACCTTTTCAACATCGGAATTATGTTTGCTATTAAAAAGTTCTTTATAGACGAGGAGAAAATCCAAATGAAAATAGAGGCCAACAAGAAAAAACCGGTCAAAAAATCTAAATTCATGCAAAGACTTGAAGAGGTACAGAAGCAACAGGCCAAACAAAAGAAAAAATAAAGTCTTATTAATTTTCTATTAAAAGACATTTTTTTATTGATTTTCAGCTGATAAACTCAGTGAAAATATGTATTTTGCACATTGTAATATGCAAAAACTACCCTTACAGGTAAATATTATTAACTATAATATTTCTTTAGAATGGAAAAAATTAAATACGAATTAGAATTTATACTCAATACAAGTACAACAATACTATACAAATGTCTTCATACACCAAGTGGACTATCAGAATGGTTTGCAGATAACGTAAACGTAAATAATGATGTCTATACTTTTTTCTGGGATGGCAGCGAGGAAAACGCAAAACTATTGAAAAAAAGGAAAATGGAATCTGTGAAATTTCAGTGGGAAGACGATGAAGGTGAAGATTACTATTTTGAAATGTTAATACGTGTAGACCCAATGACCAATCAAGTAGCATTGATTATAACAGACTTTGCGGAAGAAGATGAAATGGATGACGCTAAGTTACTTTGGGAAAATGCCATTAGCAACTTAAGACAATCTATTGGTTGCTAACACCAATTCTCCGTATTTATGTCAAAGTTAAGTTGGGTCGTTATTAAGTCTTTTATCGGACCTTTTGTCTTAAACTTTATCATTTGGATGTTACTGCTAGATATGCAATCATTGTGGTTGTATATCGATGATTTAATGGGCAAAGGTTTGGAATGGAACATCATCCTTGAATTGATGTTTTATTTCTCTGCAAATTGGGTTCCCATGGCGCTTCCTTTATCTATTTTATTGGCCTCTATAATGACTCTTGGCAAAATGGGAGAAAGTAATGAATTAACAGCCATGAAAGCCGCTGGGATGTCCTTATTCAGAATAATGAGACCTATGCTCGTGATTATGATTGGCGTATCTGGGTTAGCCTTTTATTTTTCCAATTCATTGTGGCCCATGGCCAATTTCAAATTACGTGTACTTATAGAAGATATTCAAAACACCAAAGCCTCAATTGTTTTTAAAGAAGGTATCTTTTATGATGAACTTGAAGGATACAACATTAGAATTGGGAAAAAACTAGATGATGGCAAAACTTTTGAGAACATATTAATCTATGACTACTCAAACATTAACGCCAAAGTTGGTCACCTCAACGACCCAAGAGATTATAAAAGAATTATAAGTGCCAAAAGCGGTACGATTGAACAATCAACCGGAGGTCAATATTTAGCACTGTCTTTAAATAATGGATTTGTTTTTCAAGAAATGAATCCCAATGATGTTAATAATAGTAAACTTCCATTTTCAAGATACTATTTTGATAAGGCCGACTTAAAATTCAGACTCAAATCTTTTGAGTTTGAGAGGAGTGAAGAAAATCAATATGAAAAAGAAGAATACTTACTTTCATTAAGTCAAATAAACAATAAATTAGATAGCAACACTATTGACTTGCGCAGAATACAATTGAGTTGGTTTAATACCGCCAAGAACAATTACGCGCTTACAAAAAACTCCAACGATTCTATACTTATCGATACAGACAGCATTATATCTTCCCAAAATTATTTTGATAATCTAGATGATGTAGATAAAAAGCTAAATCTTACTGACGCTATTGCCAAGTTGGAAAGTAAGAAACAGATTATGATCAAATTCAAAGCTAATAAGACAAAAATAGAAGATTACAGAAATGACCTTATTATAAAAAGGCATGAAAAATTCACCCTATCTTACGCCTGTCTGATGCTGTTTTTTATGGGTGCATCCTTAGGTGCAATTGTAAAGAAAGGAGGATTTGGCGTACCTGTAATAATTGCCATTTTATTATTCTTGGTTTACTTTATGCTCACAAGAGGAGGCCAAGAAATGTCAAGTTCGGGAACATTATCTCCTATGGTTGGCATGTGGCTTAGCGCCATGATTCTAACACCGATTTCAATTTTTATATTTTATAAAGCCAATAATGATTCCAAAATTTTTGACTTTGATTTTTATATCAAACTATTCAAAAGAAAAAAATAATCATCTTTGTGAAAGAACAAAAGCCTAATTACCAATGAAAGTATTACAATTGTGTTTAAAACCACCTCAACCTGCAAAAGATGGGGGATGTATTGCAATTAACAATATTTCCAAAGGCTTGATGGAACTAGGTGTTCAAATTAAAATATTAACATTAAGTACACACAAACATCCTTTTGAGAAAGAAAATTTTGATACAAACTTTCTTGAACAATCACAAATTGAAGGTGTTTTTATAGATACCAAAGTAAACATTGTAGATGCATTTTCAAATTTGGTAACCTCAGATTCATATAATGTAAGCCGTTTTTTTTCTACAGACTTTGATATTCTATTAAGAAAAACTTTAGAAAAGGAAGACTATGACATTGTCCACCTGGAGAGTTTATTTATGACTACTTACTGCCATACAATTAGAAGGTTTAGTAAAGCTAAAATTGTATTAAGATCTCATAATTTAGAGTATATGATATGGGAGAGATTGGCTAGGCAATCTTCAAACCCTGCTAAAAGAATTTACCTAAATCTGCTAGCTAAGCAATTAAAAACGTATGAACTCAACACTTTTCAATCTATAGACGGTATTGCTGCAATCACAGATGAAGATGGAAATAAATTTAGAAATCTTGGATGTAAAAAACCAATTATCACTATTCCATTTGGGATTCAATTAAGTGAATATCATTTTACAAAACCTACCCTTAGAGACAAAATAAGTTTATTTCACTTAGGCGCTATGGACTGGAAACCCAATATTGAAGGGGTGTCATGGTTTTTAGAAGAAATTTGGCAAGATCTCAACGCCCAATTTCCAGAAGTTACTTTTGAATTGGCAGGTAGAAATATGCCTGATTGGTTATTGGAATCAGATTATAAGAATGTAATTAATCATAGTGAAGTTGAAAGCGCAACCAAATTCATGAATGAAAATACAGTAATGGTAGTTCCTTTATTATCCGCAGGAGGAATGCGTGTCAAAATAATAGAAGGAATGGCATTAGGAAAAGTTATTATCTCTACGGCAATTGGTGCTGAAGGCATTAATTATTCTAACCGAGAAAATATTCTAATTGCTGATACAAAAGAGCAATACATCAATCAAATAGCATGGTTACTTGAGGATAAAAACAGAATAATTGAAATTGGGGAAAACGCAAGGAGACTTATCGAGAAAGAATATGATAACGAAATTATTATTAGAGATTTATACGGCTTTTATGCTGGTTTAATTCAGTGAAAAAAAAATTATTCATCATATCGTCACGAGTTCCTTTTCCTTTGGATAAAGGAGATAAACTGAGATTGTTTCACCAATTAAGATACCTTTCTCAACACTTTGAAATAATGCTTGTCTCATTGGACGAAACAAATGATGTAGCCATGGCTCCAGACAAACTAAAAGATTTCACAGATCATTTTCACATCATTAAATTAAATAAGTTTCAAATCTATTTAAATGTTTTTTTGGGATTCTTTGGACGTAAGCCATTTCAAGTATATTACTTTCATCAAAAATCTGCGCATAAAAAGGTGAAGTCGCTTATTTCAAGTTTCAAACCAGACTATATATATGCCCAACTACTTCGCAGCGCTGAATATGTAAAAGACTATCACCATATTCCAAAAACAATAGATTATCAGGATGCTTTTAGCAAAGGAATTGAAAGAAGAATCAATAAAGAAGGATGGAAGAAACCCATTTTTGAGTCTGAACATAAACGACTGTTGAAATATGAAAATTTAATTTTCGACTATTTTGAGCACCATACTATTATTTCTCAAGAAGATAGAAATGCGATTTTTCATGAAAAAAGAAACAAAATTTCAATTATCCCAAATGGTATTGACACAGTTTTCTTTCAAAAAGATAAAGCCGTTGAAAAAAAGTATGATTTACTATTTGTAGGAAACATGAGTTACGCCCCTAATGTGGATGCGGCAATGTTCATTGCAAAAGAATTATTACCTCATTTATTACAAAACTATCCTGACATAAAAATCCTAATTGCAGGGTCTAATCCGTCTCCAGAGGTACAAAAGTTAGCCTCTAAACACATTGAGATATCAGGATGGATTGACGACATAAGAACTGCTTATAATCAATCCAAAATATTTATTGCTCCAATGCAACTTGGAAGTGGACTACAAAATAAACTCCTTGAAGCTATGAGTATGGAATTACCATGTATTACATCAAAACTAGCAAATAAATCATTAAAAGCAGAAAGTGGCAAACAAGCTATTATATGTGAATCTGTCCAAGACTATATTGATGCATACAGCCAATTAACTCAAACGAGTGATCTTCATAACAATCTTGCTAGTGAAGGGCGACTATTCGTAATGAATCAATTTTCATGGCAAAAATCTGTTGATGAACTATCTGTTTTAATTGAAAGTTAATCCTGTTCAAAAAAGTAATTCACCAATTGATTTATTTGATCTCTTGTTATTGAGTCATCTTCAAAAAAGTCATTTACCGCCATGTCTATTTCCTTGTTAGAAATTTCATTGTCATGATTTCGATCAAACCTAGCGATACTTTCGGGTATACTGCTTTTATTTTCGATAGGTTCCTCTAAAGAATCATCAGCGACAATATCACCGCTTGCTACTGTCAGATAAGTTTTTTCTGAATCTGGTCTTACATCTGTTATTACTTCCTTTAATTCTCCTTTTTGATATACAATTTCAGATGTAACCTGCTCTTTTTGGTCATAAGTTACCCATCTTCCATCTTTTCTAAAATCTTCTAATTCTTTATTGTAAAATAACTCACCTTGATCAGACAGAAGTCCATTACCCCAAAACATGCTTTGAATGTATTTGCTATTTTTATTATCCGAAATCTCAATTTTTGTAATTGTTTGTCCTTGATAATTGTTTTCTTGTATCAGTTCTGGGATTCCATTCTTTTTTCCTTTTATCTCAATATATGCCAACTGGCCATTCTCATAATAATCTTCCCAATGATAAACTTCAAAGTTATAATACTTTTGAACCGATCTAGTATACCCATTCAAGTAATAAACAAATAAATCGCCAGTCCCATCAGACTTGTATTTATACTCTCTCTCAATGGACTCATTTTGATAATAGTTAGTATAGCCTCTTAATTTTCCATCTTGATAATACCCTTTATGGAGTAACAAATTATTGGAACTAAAATCTTCAACTTTCCCATTGACAGGTTCTCCATTAGACCCTTTACGAACACTTGGTTCTGATTGGAAGTTAGCGTATTGATCATAAAGTGTTATTCCGTAATCAATACTTTCTACATCTTCAAAGTTGGGAGAAAAAATATCCGTAGTTGGAATAGTCGTAATTTTCTGCGAAAATAAACATAGCGTAAAAAATGAAAAAATGAAAAGAAACCCAAACTTAATTCTGTTTACTTTTGCAGTGGCAATATAATATTCTAACATTTTGGATAAATATAAAATAGTAATTAAATACGTGTGGATAATCCTTTTGGTTACAACACTTACCATTTATTTTTGCTATCCAGAAATATTTAGTGAAAAATACTTCAAAGAAAGTTTACAAAACAATGCTACCTTGATTCTTTGGAGTTATATTTTACTTACTTGTATTAGGTCATTGTTTTTTATTCCTTCCACCGCTATACTCATACTTGGAATTGCGCTATATCCAGATTCTTTTTCTTTTCTACTTTGTACAAATATGTTGGGCATCCTAATAGGAGCAACATTACTCTATTTAGTCGGTAAGTATTTCACACCAGAGCAATTTTTTAGTGAAAAAAAAATGAAATCTCTCCCCAAGATTAAGCACAAAATAAACACATATGGTTTTGGTATTGTGCTAGGATGGTCCTTTTTTCCATTAGTCCCAACCGACTTAATTTGCTTTATTTCTGGAGCAACAAGAATGAATTTTTTCAAATTCATCATTGCAATGTTCATTGGAGAATTAGCCTTAGTGTCAATCTACCTTTGGACAGGGAAAGGCATCATTCAATTGTTTTTCTAATCCTTTTTATTCAAAGGATATATAGACTGCCCTATAATAGATTTAGGAAATTTTTCATCACCATCAAATCCTAGTTCAATATCTCTTCCATCGTGGGGAATATATGCGGTATTAAAGATATAATCCCATAGACTCAAAGAAATTCCAAAATTCATTCCATAAGGATGAGATTGAGGCAATTCCTTGGCATGGTGCCAAATATGCATTCGAGGATTATTTAAAATATATTTTAACGGACCATAATCAATGCCTAAGTTGGCATGATTAAGGTGGCCAATTGCAATACTAAAAAAATGAACTATGAATGCCTCTTGAGGTTCAAATCCAAAAAACAATAATACCACTACAGTTTTCAGAGGCTTATAGAGAACATTTTCCATCCAATGATATCTGAGGTGCGCTGCAAACCCCATTTCTTTAACTGAATGATGTACTTTATGAAACAACCAAAAGAGATGTACTCTGTGCAATAAATAATGAGTAAACCACTGCACAAAATCATTTACGACAAAGAAAATTAATAGTCCTAACCATAATGGTAGTTTCATCAAATCAAAAACAACCAAACTACGTACATCAATACCAGCTAAAGAAAATAACTCTTCAGATAATGTAAAGAATCCAGTAAGAAAAAACGCAAACACGTAGAAATTTAAGAACATATAAGTAAAATCCTTCCAAAAGTCTTTTCTAATTATTTTCTGATTCTTTCTCCAAGGAACGAGTATCTCCAAACCAAACACAACTGCAGAAACAACCAATAACCATAGAAAATAATTAATATACCATACTGGTGTACTAAAAGTAACTTCACTAATCACCCAATTAGCAAAACCACTGAACGCATTTGTAACATTATCCCACATGTCAATCATTTTTTTTTACCAGTAACTACCGTTACTACATCTTCATTTAACCACTTTGACCAACTCCTTGAGTAACCATGAACTTTGGAAGTCTTTTGATCGGTAGAAAACACTTCACGTCCAGAATTGGCCCAATTGAATATTCCACCATAAAGATTACTTACATCTTTGAATCCGTTATTAAGCAGTTGCTCACCTATTTTTTCACTTCGATAACCAATACTACAATAAACTACCAATTTTGTATTTTTACCGAATGTATCTAACTTGGTAATATCAAAATCATCATATCCTATATAAATTGCATCCTTAATGTGTGATACTTCATACTCCTCTATTTCCCTAGCATCTAAAAAAATTATATTTTCATTATCACAATCTGAAGGCTGTACTAAAGTGACACTTCCAGAAACATAGCCGTCCACCATTTTGTCAAATCCCTTAGGATTTTGACCATAGATAAAAATGGCTACTAAACTAAATATGACTAGGAGTATTTGTTTCATGATTCAAAGTTACCGAAAGAATATTTAAACAACGTAATCAAAGTTACATTACAAATAATCCACTGAAAAACTCAAGACACTTCAAAACATCACGAAAACTGTTAACGTAATATTTTTCTTACAAATGCTACAGTAAAATAACTCATCATAAACACTCCAGTCCACCCCTCCATAGGTGCTATAATTTTAAAAAATCCTGTAGGAGTGCATTCACCGTAGCCAATTGTCAAAAAAGTAACAGCACTGAAATAGAAACTATCTAATAATTTTTCCCATGCATTAACGTCTTCTACGATACAACTTATCTGACCATGATTTGTTAATTCGAATAAAACATACAATACACTATAAAACCCATATACCATAAAAATACTGAACAGCACCCTAACTGGACTAGTAGCATATAGCCCCATCCAATCGAACACTAATTTTTGAAATCCAAAATTCAAAAAACCTTGAATCTTAAAAAGCCCTCCTTTCTTTTTACTTTCGTGGAAGTTCCCTAATAATTCATTCCTTTTAAATTCAATATAAGACTTATCTTCATCTTCATATTGGCCAGTGTTATGAAAGTCCTCTTTTAACAACCTATATTGCTCAGCTTTTTGATTGAATGTGGTCTTCTTTTGGGTGCTTATTATTTTTTTTACTTTGTTAGCATCCCAAGAGATGAAAACCTGTCCAAGATTTCTTACTCCATATAAATATACATGCTCCACATCAACTTTGGCTACACCTTTTTTGAAATCAACAATATCTTGTATAATGGAATTGGATAAATCTATAGTTGAACATTTATTCACTCTAAAATCAACATAACTTGAAAGGATGCAACTTTTCACGCTAATGGACTTCGCAGTAGCATCAAAAAAAGACACCCTACCCGACCCAAATTCTGCTTCATCAAATATCAAGTCGGAATTTCCTGCTATTATTTTTCTAAAATAGACTGGTTTATCACCAAACTTAGCTCTTCTAAATAGTATTTTCTCATTTCTATGCTCCATCTCTTCAAAGGAAACCTCTGCATTCCCAAAGTCACATCTTCGAAAATCTAATTTTCCTTCACCAAAATTTACCTTAGAAAAATCTACAGATTTCCCTCTAAATGATGCCTTATCAAAAATGACATTGCCCTTTCCAAATTCAGAAAATTGAAAAGATACATTTCCATTTCCAAAATCAACATTTTTGAAACTTACGCTACCATCATTAAATTGAGCATTAATAAAAGATATATTACCATTGATGAAAGACGCTCCTTCAAAAGTCAAGTTTCCAGAACCAAAATCTGCAAACTGAAAAACATTATGTCCTTCTCCATAAGAAGTGAATGAGAAATCTGTCTTTTTTGTTTTAAATGCAGTTCCATAAAAACTCAAACCACCATGACCAAAGTGTGCATTACTAAAATCACAAGTATCACCTTCAAAAATTACAGACTTAAAATCTACCACTTTGTCTGCCTCAAAAAGAGCATTAGATGCTTTAAAATTCTTTAGAATAATAGTCTCAGTTTCCGATAAGTTATATTTTTTTCGGTAATCATGGACCGAAAAATTCTGCACAAAACAACCTTCAATATTTATTGAATCACCTGCATTGATGAGTGTATAAAGATAGTCAGCCGAAATGATTGGCTTTTTAACCTTTTCTATAAGGTTCTTTGTTGCATCTCTAAAGGATATACGCGCGGTCCTATCATAACTTACACCATTGTGCTCACAGGATTCCTCTGTCTCCCTAACCGCGTAGCTATATATCGTCTTTGAAGATTTCATAGAACCGTGAAGTTAGAAAAAGAAACCCACGAATCTAGACCTCAATAAGAAAAATATCAAAAATTAGCACACTACCTCCTGGTATATCATTATAATCTTTAAGCCCATACCCAAGGTGAGCAGGAATAAAAAGTCTTCCTTTTGATCCTTCAGGAAAATAAGTAATTCCCTCTGTCCAACCTTGAATTACACTTTGTAAGTTAAATGAAGTTCCAGCAGCACTGCTTTCATCAAAAACAACTCCGTCTGTAAAATAGCCCTTGTATTGAACAGTAACATTATCAGTAGAAATTGGTTTTGCACCAACGGTAACACTATCTATCACATAGTAAAGACCTGATTCAGTCTTTGTTGCAGAAATGTTATTATCTGATAAGTATTGAACTATTTCTTTGTCATTTTCCTCCGCTTTTTCACGCGCTTTCTTTTTAGCGCAGCTTTCCATAGATATTAAACCTATAATCAATGTAAGTACAAATAATATTCTCATGATTCTTTTATTAATTTGACAAAA
>JBFHGR010000052.1:0-24179 GCA_041583015.1 Parvicella sp.
AACACACTTACCTTCTTCTTCTATCGCATCAAATGGAATACATCTAATTGTTGCTTTTGTTGCTTCTTTAATTTTTAATTCAGTCTCGCTAGTACCATCCCAATGTGCGGAAACAAAACCTCCTTTATTTTCAATGGTATCTTGAAACTCTTCCCAAGTATTCACAATTGTTGTTTTCTCTTGAACAAAGGCCTTATTTTTATTCAATAAACTATCTTGAATTTCATCCATTAGATTTGAGACATAATCTATAAGATCACTTTGCTGAATAACCTCTTTGGATAAAGTATCTCTTCTAGCAACCTCTACAGTCCCATTTTCAATATCTCTTTGTCCTAAAGCTATTCTCACAGGCACTCCCTTCATTTCGTATTCTGCAAACTTCCAACCTGGCTTTCTATTGTCATCATCATCGTATTTCACTGAGATACCCTTTGCTTCTAATTCTGTTTTGAATTTTAACGCCACTTCCGAAACAACTGCTAACTGTTCTTCTCCTTTATAAATCGGGACTATAGCAACTTGAATCGGAGCCAATTTAGGAGGTAATACTAATCCATGGTCGTCAGAATGCGACATAATTAAAGCCCCCATCAATCTAGTACTCACCCCCCAAGAAGTTGCCCAAACCAAAGATTGTTTACCTTCTTTATCTGCAAATTTCACGTCAAATGCTTTGGCAAAATTCTGTCCTAAGAAATGAGATGTTCCAGCTTGCAAAGCTTTTCCATCTTGCATCAAAGCTTCAATACAATAAGTTTCATCAGCACCTGCAAACCTCTCGTTCTCTGTCTTGTAGCCTTTAACTACTGGCATAGCCATAAAATCCTCTGCAAACTCGGCATACACCTCTAGCATTTTTGCTGTCTCATCGAGAGCTTCCTGTTTAGTGGCATGTGCTGTATGTCCTTCTTGCCATAAAAACTCTGCTGTCCTTAAAAATAGTCTAGTTCTCATCTCCCATCTTACCACATTAGCCCATTGATTTATCAAAATAGGCAAATCTCTATAAGACTGAATCCAACCTTTATAAGTATTCCAAATAATTGCTTCACTTGTAGGTCTTACAATTAGCTCTTCTTCCAACTTAGCGTTGGGATCAACAACTAATTTAGTTGAGTCATTTGGGTCTGTTTTTAATCTATAATGCGTTACTACAGCACATTCTTTTGCAAAACCCTCTGCATTTTTCTCTTCTGCTTCGAATAAACTTTTAGGTACAAAAAGCGGAAAATAAGCATTTTGATGCCCAGTTTCTTTAAATCTTTTATCCAATTGAGCTTGCATTTTTTCCCAAATTGCATAGCCATATGGTTTAATAACCATACAACCTCTTACTCCTGAATTTTCCGCTAAATCGGCCATTCCAACCAATTCATTGTACCATTTTGAAAAATCTTCACTTCTCTTCGGTAATCCCTTTGCCATTTATGGTATGATATTTGTTAATTTCTTGTTAATACTAAAAAAACAAAGTTATAAATTAAATTCTCATCCTTCAGACTAATGTCACAGAATCTTTGTACATTTACTAAATATTGAGTTTTTCTAAAAAAATACTAGCTATGAAAACTAAAAATCTAACAATAATCGGCCTAGCAATCTTCCTCTTTGCTTCTTGCGCATCTTCTAAAGATCTTACTTATGATGATGATGTTTATGGTGATTTTCAACCAAAAGTATATGCTGGTACAGAAACTTCTGATGAATATTTTGAGAATGAAGATTATTACAACGAAGAATACGCAAAAGAAAATTCAAATGACGCCAACTATAGTAACTCTAATGTAAATTACGGGAATCAAAACAACTACTACTATGGTGGTAGCGGATATAATTCAAACAATTACAATAATTGCGGTTGCAACTGTAACAGCAATTGGAATAATTCTTATTACGGAAACTCATATTACAACAATGGTTTTGGATGTGGAAATAATTTCTATGGCTACAACAATTATTACAGCAACTATTACAATCCTTACAATAATTATTATGGCTACAACTATTATCCAGGAATAGGTTATGGCGTAGGTATTGGTTATGGAAATAGTTATTACAATAATGGTTACTACGGTAATGGCTATGGTTACAACAATAGTTATTACAACAATGGATATTATAATAATGGGTATTATAATAACGGCTACGTATCTGACAACAGCAGTAATACCACCGTAACAACTCACCATGGCGGAGGAATGTCTTCTAGTTCGACAAATGCTTCAAATAATCAAGGATCATCTACTGACCTTTATAATTTGACTACGCCAAATGTTAAAATGAAAAAATTATCGGGTACACCAAGTACCAATAGTGGTAATATTACCAATTCAGAAAACAAACCTCAGAAGGAGATTGCAACTTTCAAACCTTCTAAAGTTCAAAATTTCAACAATTCCCTATCTGGCATATCATCACAAAAACCTATTGGACATACAAATACTGTTAGCAAGCCAATTGCTAAACCTGTAATTGTCAACACTAATGTACCATCTAAAGAGATTATAAAAAACAACAATACATATAGAGGAAACAATAATGTGAAGCCATCCGCTTGGGGTACTGCAAAACCAACTTACAATGCTGTACCTAGTAATAGCAAACCAATTAATAACTCTAACAATTATTACAAACCAAATTACAACAACAGTAGTAAACCTACTTACAATGGAGGCAGCACTAAGCCTACCTATAATTCAGTTCCTTCCAACGCAAAAAGTCCTAGAGGAGGGACTTTCAAAGGCGGAAGCAATAATGGATACAAACCAAGCGCTACTCCCTCAAAACCTTCAGGTAATTCATTTGGAGGTTCAAGATCATCAGGAAGTAGTTTTGGAGGATCTAAAAGTGGAAGTAGCAGCCCAAAGACCACAAGTAGCCCAAGAGGAGGTAGATAATCCAACCTATTAATTAAGATAAGAAATGCTCATTCTTCGAATTGAGTCTATTCAACAACGCATAATTTTGAAACTTATGAAAAAGTTACTTTCTATATCAATATTCGCCTTATTGACATCTAGTTATATTGGGCAAACAGAAACAGATGTATACAGATACAGCAGTACTCACTTTGGAGGAACAGCAAGATATAACGGTATGGCTGGTGCATTTGGAGCTGTAGGAGCAGACTTCTCTGTTTTAGGAACTAATCCTGCAGGAATGGGTAGATATAGAGAATCAGATTTCTCTTTTACCCCTGCTCTAAACCTTTCCAACACAACCACTTCTCATAATGGATACGAAACAGTTGATAGCAAAGAGAATTTCAACATTAACAACATTGGAATTGTTGGCGTTAGTAAAGCCAATCCAGAATCTGCTACGCTATGGAGAGCCGTTCAATTTGGTTTTGGATATAATAAATTAAAAAACTTTCATAACAGATATACCATCACAGGTGTTGACACAACGTCCTTCTCTCAAGTCCTTGCTTTTCAAGGATATGGAGAAACTGAAGAAGCTTTATATAATCAAACAAGTTCGCCATTCATGGCTTCTCCAGCATACAACGCATGGCTTATCGACCCAATGGATGGCTCAGGAGGAAAAGAAATTTATTCTACCCAAATGTATGTAGATAGTATAGAACAAGAGCACAGCGTAGTGCAAAAAGGTAGTTTAGGCGAATGGTCATTTGCTATGTCTGGTAACTATAACGACAAATTATACATTGGAGGTTCTGTTAATTTACAAAGGTTCAATTTTACAGAAGAAAAAACTCATAAAGAAACTTCATTGGTTGACTCAACTGAAATTAATGATTTTACATACTCAGAATACCTCAATACTCAAGGAAGAGGAATAAACTTGAAATTAGGTGCGATATTCTTACCCACAAAGTGGCTTAGAATTGGGGTTGCATACCATACGCCAACAGCATATTATAATGTAAGAGACAATTGGAGTACTTCTGTAGAAACCAACTTTAAAGACACCTCTGGAATAAGACCTGTAAATAACTATGCGGAATCTCCAAACGGAAGTTTCCTTTACAAAATGAGAACGCCTTCTAGAATAATTGGTAGTTTGGCTTTTGTCATTAAGAAAAAAGGAATGATTTCAGTTGACTATGAATTAGCTAATTACACAACTGGTAAACTTCTTGCTCATAGAGAGTCTGGCGATAGTTATTCTTTTGAATCTGAAAACGCTAGTGTTACTCAAAACCTTGTAGCTGTTAACAATATCAAAATCGGTGGAGAATATAGAATCACAAATTTATGGATGATAAGAGCAGGTGTAGCATATTACCAAAATGGCTATAATGCCGAATATGTTAGTCAAACTGATCCACTCATGACTTATGCAGGTGGTTTTGGGTATCACGCTAAAACATTCTACTTTGACGTGGCTTATACACTAAGCAAAAGTGTAGAAGATTATTATATGTATGATCCAATATTGACAAGTAACACTGTCATTTCAAAATCATCCACCAACATTATGGCTACGATAGGGTTTAAATTCTAAACCCTATTTTATTTAGTCAATTGCTTAAAGATTTCTTCCAACTTCTCTTTCTCCCTTTGCATCTCTAAGATTAACAAGTCTTCTTGCTGTGCAAATTTGGAAATGGCAACTCTTATGTCAGATGAACTAGCATATTCTATTAAATAGTTGGATGTAGCAATCACTTTTACATCTACAACACCAGAAATTTTGTTTAATTTCTCTAATGGAACTTCAACATTAAATTCCACAGAAATAAACTCTTGTTTCTTTACATTTTTGGCAATTTCACTAGTTTTATTATCTGCAACAATAGCCCCATTTTTAATAATAATAATTCTATCACATATAGCCTCAACTTCTTGCATGATATGCGTAGAAAGTAATACCGTTTTTTCCTTGCCAAAATTCTTAATCAAGTTTCTGATTTCCACCAATTGATTGGGGTCTAAACCAGAAGTAGGCTCATCTAAAATTAAGACTTCAGGATCGTGAATCATGGCTTGTGCTAAGCCAACTCTTTGTTTATAACCTTTGGAAAGTGAACCGATTTTCTTTTTTTGCTCTTTCGTCAATCCCACCGCCTCAATCATTTGATCGACCTTTTCCTTCTTGTTTTTCAACTTATGAATATCAGCCATAAAATGTAGATATTCCTTAACATGCATATCGAAATACAAAGGATTAGATTCAGGTAAATAACCTATTTTCTTTTTCACTTCGATAGGATTATCCGTAGTACTTATACCACAAACTTCGGCAGTTCCAGAAGTCTGAGGAATGTAACAAGTAAGAATTTTCATTGTAGTAGACTTCCCTGCCCCATTTGGACCTAAAAAACCTACAATCTCACCTTTCTTTATTTCAAAAGAAATATTATCAACTGCTTTTTGTTCTCCGTAAACTTTGGTTAATCCTTCTATTTTTATCGACATACTATATTACTTTGATTCAAAGATAATGAAAGTATCTTTCATACTTAACCTCAATTGAGGTATCGGTTACACATGCAATGCACATAGCAACAATTCCATTAGCATTCTAGCACCAACTATCACATTGATTTCATCCACTCCTGGTGCAACTTCGTTTAAGTCAAAACCAATTATATTCTTTTCACTATCTGCCAACATTTGAAGCAAGTATGTTGCTTGCTCAAAACTCAATCCTCCCGGCACAGGTGTTCCCGTGTTAGGACACAAAGAAGGTTGTAAACCATCTATATCAAAACTGATAAAAACATTATTAGGTAATCTACTGATTATCTCTTCACATATCTTATGCCACGTCACTCCCTGAAATTGCTCTGACTTGATATCCCAATCAAAGAAAGTAGTGATTCTATCATCTTGATTTATGATTTCAACTTCATCTTCACACAAATCTCTAATTCCTACTTGAACAAGATGTGTCAGATTAGGGATTTTCAAAGCATTAAACATAATAGAAGCATGCGATTGTTCAAACCCTTCATACGCGTCTCTAAGATCTGCGTGAGCATCAATCTGGAGGATACCGAAAGAATCATAATTATCTCCCATGGCCTCAAGCAAGCCTAATGGTGTAGAATGCTCTCCTCCCAAAACACAAACCTTCTTTCCTTCTTTTATTAAATCATTAGCATCCGCTCGTAATTTTGCTTTTATATCATTTTGCACTTGAGCAACATCCTCCAATACATTTATAAATTTAGGCGAATCTTCCAATAATTTTCCTTCCTCTAAATATTCAATATACGCACTAGTTAAACCACCTAGACGTTCATTGTGTTCTTGAATTCTTTGAGAAATTGGTTGCATAAAGATTTTCCTTTCATAAACTTTTTGATATTTATGATGATATAAATCTAATTGCAATGAGGCTTCCAAAATTGCTTCTGGACCTTCTGCTGTTCCTCTTGAGTATGACGCTGTGGCATCCCAAGGAATTGGAATTATAACAATTTCTGCGTCACTTTCATTAACAGGCAATCCACAAAAATTACCATTTGCCACACCAATATCATTAGGATTGAAACTCATTCTAATTTTATTTAATAAATTTGATTACAATTTTACAAATAAATTCATTTGCCCATGCGAAATAAGATTCTTTTAGTGACAATTTTTACTATCATATGGTGTTGTTGTGTTTCACTTGTAACAAAACCTAGCACACCTCCACTTGCTTCGTACAAAATTGCAGTAATGAAATATAATGGTGGAGGCGATTGGTATTCAAACCCAACTTCGGTGCCTAATCTGGTAAAATACTGTAACAAAACACTGAATATGTCTATTGATGAAGATGTTCCATTTGTAGATGCAGGCAGTATTGAAATATTTAACTTCCCTCTTGTACACATGACTGGGCACGGAAATGTAGTTTTCAATAATCAAGAAGCAGAAAATATAAGAAATTACTTAATCGCTGGTGGATTTTTGCATATTTCAGACAATTACGGCATGGATAAATTCATCAGGTCTGAAATGACCAAAGTATTTCCAGAATTAGAATTTATTGAACTTCCATTTAACCATCCGATTTATCACCAACAATTTGAATTCAAGAAAGGATTACCCAAAATTCACGAACATGATAACAAAGCTCCGCAAGGTTTTGGATTAATTTACGAAGGTAGATTGGTATGTTTCTATGATTTTGAATGTGACTTAGGTGATGGTTGGGAAGACACAGATGTCCACAACGACAGTAATGAAGCAAGAACAAAGGCGCTTCAAATGGGTGCCAACATATTACAATACGTATTTAACGGAGACAGAGACTAATTAAAATGACTCTACAGCTATAATATTGAATTTAGCATTGACCATATTACTATAATCCTGTCCAGCTTCTTCCATTTCTACATCATCCTCTTCGTAGTGCCAATTGATCGTAAGTTTATCTTCCCCCAATTCAGACAATGCCCTAAACATATTTAACAATACCACAGAAGTACTTGTATTAAAATACTCCAATTTTAAATCAAACGTAGTATGTTCTTTTGGATTTTGAACATACTCTCTTAGCCAAAAAACAATAGGATTATAAAAATCCACAGTATTTTCCGGCACGCTTACTCCCTCCATCAACAAAACACCTTTATCATAATCAAAGGAAATCAAAGGAGTTTTTATTGCTTTCTCTAGATAAATATTGTTCATAGTTCCAAAAATAACTTAATTTTGAATTAATCAATTGAATTTTTCACATTTTTTAGTAAAAACAAATATCCAGATGAAACTTTTACAGAATATTAAGTCAATTTATGGCATTCAGGAAACAACTACAGTTCCTCTCAGAAATAGCGATATAAGCGTCTTGAATGAAATTGAAAATGCTTTTATGGTGATAAAAAATGGAAAGATATTCACTTTGGGAGAAATGAAAAATTTTGACAAAACAAATTATCAAATTACTGAAACTATAGATTGTGAAGGTCAATACGTACTGCCTTGTTATTGTGACTCACACACCCATTTAGTTTTTGCCACCACTAGAGAAGAAGAATTTGTGGACAGAATAAATGGATTAACATATGAAGAAATTGCCCTAAAAGGTGGTGGTATATTAAATTCTGCAGCTAAATTGAATAATGCTTCAGAAGACCAACTCTATCATGATGCAAGTGAAAGACTCACGAAACTTATCAAACTTGGAACTGGTGCTATTGAAATCAAAAGTGGCTACGGGCTCAGTGTTGAAGCTGAGTTAAAAATGCTCAGGGTAATAAAAAGGCTTAAATCAAATTTTAACATCCCAATAAAAGCAACATTTTTAGGTGCTCATGCTTTCCCAAAACTATTTAAAGAAAACAAAGATGGCTACATTGATTTAATCATCAATGAAATGCTTCCTAAGATTGCCGCAGAAAATTTAGCCGATTACATAGATGTATTTTGTGAGGTAAACTATTTCACTGTAGAGCAAACAAACAAAATACTTCAAGCAGGTACAAAGTACGGCTTGAAACCTAAAGTTCACGTCAATCAATTTAATGCACTTGGCGGCATAAAAACAGCGATAAATAATAAAGCTGTAAGTGTAGACCACCTAGAGGTAATGAATGATGAAGACATTGATCTTCTTGCTAAGTCAAATACAATTGCGACCGCGCTTCCTTCATGCTCGTTTTTCCTTGGTCTACCCTATGCTCCAGTAAAAAATATGATAGAAAAAAATGTAGCCATTGCTTTAGCTACGGATTACAATCCTGGGTCAACACCATCTGGAAACATGAATTTTGTAGTATCTCTAGCTTGTATTCAACAAAAGCTAACACCTGAGCAAGCCATTAATGCAGCAACAATCAATGGTGCATTTGCAATGGAAGTGGCAAATCAAGTAGGCAGCATAACAATTGGTAAACAGGCTAACATTATTATTACCAACAAAATAAAATCTATATACTACCTGCCATACTCCTTTGGAGAAAACTGTATTGATAAAGTATTAATTAATGGTGAGATACAATAATTAATGCCCAAATACGGGTTCGATGATTTCTACATACACACCATGAGTATCTTTTTGAACTCCTAAAATTACTGTTGGTCTTTTAGCTGTTTCTGCAAACTTTTCACCTTCGTATTGATAAATAAATTTATTGTTATTAACGTAAGTTCCATCATGCTCGTTCGTTTTCTTGTATCCTGGTTCTAATTCAGAAACAATCAAAATATCAAACTCTGCTAAAATCTTTTCAGCCATTTGCATATCTCCCTCAGCATCAAAAAACACGATAAAACTTCTAACTCCATAAGAATCTTCTACAATTCTCTCATTTGTCCCGCCTTTAAAATCTATCGAAGTATTATCCTTACCCTCCTTTGTAGCACCAGTTAAAATAGTTTTGAATGCATTCTTTTTAGCGTCTGCCCATACGATTGGGAAATTAGTTTCAAAACCTTTAACAATCCCCGTTACAACATGAAACTTACGCATTAATTCTTCCTCTCTAAATTTTTGCTCCTCTAATTTAATGTACTCGTTTAAACTTAACTTCCACTGTTCTCTATCACCCGAATCCCATTTAGAAGTTATTTCTTCCAACAAAGTTCCTTCTACTTGAATCAAGTATTTAGCAAATTCCAACTCAGACTCCACATCTGAATTTCCCATAGAAAATCCTGCACTTTGTGCTAATAAATCACTGTATTCATTAAACAGCACATTGACTGTTTGCATATTTTGAGCATTCGCACACTTTTTTTCCCACTCCGGTTGTTTCGTTTTTTTCCATTTTTTTGAAAATGACTTATGATAAATATTTTGCTCCAATTGCAACAACGCAGAATTAGCTATTTCCAACTGTGCAGTAACCATAAAAACTGAGCAGATAAAAATTGAGGATATGAGAAATTTCATTTTGTATTTTTTTGTTTATTGAATCAAATATAATTCCATTTTTTGGCGATAAGATTAGAGAAGTGATTCTATGATCTTTTCGATAGTATACCCTTCGGCTTCTGCCATATAGTTACGCACCAATCTGTGTCTTAAAATAGGCTCAGCAACTGCTTGCACATCTTCTATATCTGGAGAGTACTTTCCATTTATTGCGGCATGACATTTCGCTCCTATTATTAAGTATTGACTTGACCTTGGTCCTGCTCCCCAAGAGACAAACTTATTGACAATATCTGAAGCCATAGGTGTGTTCGGTCTTGTTTTACCATTTAACTTTACCGCATACTCTATTACATTATCTGCCACAGGCATTTTTCTAATCAAGTTTTGGAAATACACAATTTCTTCACCGTTTAGAATGTGATTTAATTTAACCTTACTGTCAGAAGTTGTTGCTTTTACAATGGCTAATTCCTCCTCATAGGTTGGATAATCCACCCAAACATTAAACATAAATCTATCCAACTGCGCTTCCGGCAAAGGATAAGTTCCTTCTTGCTCAATAGGATTCTGAGTAGCTAAAACAAAAAATGGTGCATCTAATGTGAATTTCTGCCCCGCAGCAGTCACCGATCTCTCCTGCATTGCTTCAAGTAATGCTGCCTGTGTTTTTGGAGGAGTTCTATTGATTTCATCTGCTAAAATAATATTAGAAAACAATGGTCCTTTTATAAATTTAAAATTTCTTTGATCGTCCAATATTTCAGAACCTATTATATCTGAAGGCATTAAATCTGGTGTAAATTGAATTCTATTAAAATTCAATCCTAAAACTTCTGAAATAGTACTTACAAGAAGTGTCTTGGCTAATCCTGGCACACCTACTAATAAACAATGCCCCTTACTGAAAATGGTAATCAACACCTTTTTAACAACATCTTCTTGACCAACTATAACTTTACCAATTTCCTTGTTAAGTTCGTTATACTTTTTTACTAAAGCATCTATTCCTTCTGCATCTGAATTATACATTCTTTCTAATTTTATTTTGATAAATATACTATTTATTAACGTCTCCCTAAAACACCAAGTAATCCTCTTGCTAAATCTTTTATCAAGCCTGTTCCAATATCCTCCAATAAGTTATCCTCTCTTCGTGTTACTTTTCTTCTTACCACCCTTGTTCTTTTTTTCACAGCAGACTTTTCTCTTTTCGCCCTTTGCTTTTCTATCTCCTTTTGCTCTTGCGCTCTTTCCTCTTGCTTTTCCACCATCTCTTCTTGCGCCCTTACTTTTTTAATTTTTCCTGTAAGTATTTCATAAGCACTCTCTCTATCAATCTCTTCAGCATACTTATCTGCTAATTGGGAAGACTCAACTACAGCATCAATTTCTGCACTAGTAAGAATATCCATTCTAGTTATCGGTGCTCTCATTAATGTTGCTGCAAGTGGAGTTGGAATCCCCTTCTCATTCAAACACGTTACCAATGCTTCTCCAATACCTAAACTTGTAATCAACTCATTAGTATCATAATACGCTGTAATGGGATAATTTTCTGCGGCTTTATTAATTGCTCTTCTATCCTTGGCTGTAAATGCTCTTAGTGCATGTTGTATTTTTAAACCTAACTGACTCAATACCTCGTCTGGTATATCCGTTGGCGATTGGGTACAGAAGTAAATTCCTACTCCTTTAGATCTAATTAACTTGATAATCACCTCAATTTGATCCAGTAATTCTGAAGACGCCTCCTTAAAAACCAAATGTGCTTCATCAATAAAAATGCACAACTTTGGCTTGTCATCATCACCTGTTTCTGGGAAAGTTTCGTAAATCTCCGCCAACAAACTCAGCATGAATGTAGAAAACAACTTTGGCTTATTTTGAATATCAGTTAATCTAATGATATTGACCTTTGCTTCTCCTTTGTCATTGCAACCTAAAAAATCATTGACATCAAAGGATTTTTCTCCAAAGAACTTATCTGCCCCTTGTTGCTCCAACTCAATGATTTTTCGCATGATAGTGTTGACAGATGAACTAGAAATTCTTCCATATTCTCCTTCAATATCACTTTTACCATCGGTAGTAATGTATTGCAAAGATTTTCTTAAATCTTTTAAATCTAATAATGGAAGGTTACTGTCGTCACAATACTTAAATAAGATAGTAATCACACCAGACTGCGTATCATTGAGCCCTAATATTTTGGACAATAAAATAGGTCCAAATTCAGAAATAGTAGCACGTAATCTTACTCCTTTTTCTTCAGAAAGACTCATCAATTCCACAGGAAGTGACTGCGCTTTGTAATCAACACCAATTGCACCATGACGCCAAACGATATGGTCATTGGAAGTCCCTGGTTGTGCCAATCCACTTAAATCCCCTTTGATATCCATCAAAATAGAAGGAATACCTTGTAGTGACATTTGCTCTGCTAACACCTGCAAAGATTTTGTCTTTCCTGTTCCTGTTGCACCAGCAATAAGACCATGTCTGTTTAATGTTTTCAAAGGAATTTTCACCAATGAGTCCTCCACAGGCTCCTCGTTAAGCATTGCACCGCCTACAATGATATAATCTTTTTTAAAAGTATAACCTTCCTTTATGTGATTTCTAAAATCCTCTTTTTTTGACATACTATTTTTTATAACCTTCTTAAAACTCTACTCAAAGGAACTTCCTTTTCTATTATTCCTGCTTGCTTGAGCATAAACATAACATTTCTAAGCATCTTGGTACTTACGTGATCATTGATAGCCCACTCCGTAGAATAAAACCATTGCTCAACATCTTCTAACTTTTGATCATACCTTTTACTCACCAACTCTACAGCGTTAGTACTATTCATGAATTGATCACAGTTAAAATGAATTACACTCATCATCCTCTTTAACTCATCAGGTGCATCAAGAATTATTTCATCTGTTGCAGCAATGGCAAAGCAAGACCAAGGTGTAACAAACTCTCCCACTCTTTTCAAAATCCCTTTATCTACCCATGGCTTAGTAGTATACTTCTCCCAATAAAACACATCGGTTTCTCCGTTTTTTAAAGATTCTAGTGCGCCATCCAAATTTTTAATTTCCACCAATTGCTCTGGAAGAATTTCTTTTTCATTTAGCGTAGCATCAACAATAGGAATTAAGTGACTGCCACTACCAAATCTACTGATAGCATACTGTTTGTCATAAGTCTCTCCATACAATTTCAATGGATTGCTCTGATAAGTATGAACTCCCCAAATTAATGGTGTATTGACATACATTCCAATAATTTTGGAAGGATTACCCTTAATAATATCTGCTGTAACGCCTTCTGTTAGTAACATACAAACATCTACCTCATTGTTTCTCAATGCTCTAGTCATTGCTCCAGTTCCTCCTGGAAAAGATATCCACTCAATTTCAATCCCTTCTTTTTCAAAGTGTTTGTTTTCCAAGGCTAAGTGCCAAGGTAAATTGAAATGCTCAGGAACTCCTCCTACTCTAATTTTTTTCAAATCTCTATTCTTGTTAATTTTAACTATCAAATTTACAATTATATGGCTATTTGATGCACTTAATCTTGAAATTTCACGTTGAAATGTTCATAAAATTATAGTTAGGAAAAGAATAAAACACCTTATATTTAACCTGACTTTTATAAAAACATCAATTATGGCTAGGAATTTTCTCGTACCCCACGACTTTACTGCAGTAGGAGACTCAGCAGTAAAACAAGGTATTTACCTTGCAAAAGCAACGCAATCTTCTTTATCATTACTTCACATAGTAAAGTCTGATAAATATAAAGCAGAAGCAGAAAGTAAACTAAAAGCAATAAAAGCAAAAGCTCAAGAAGATTTCCCTGAAGTAGATATTAAGTTATACGTAATAAAAGGTGATATTTTTGAACATATTGGTAAAACTGCCGAACAGTTAAAATCTAGCCTTATCATAATGGGAACGCATGGCGCTAAGGGTATGCAAAAGGTTTTTGGAAGTTTCGCAATGAAAGTCATTACCTCTACAAGTGTACCTTTTATGGTTGTACAGAATGATGCCGTAGTCAAGAAATTAGAGAAGATTGTTTTCCCTTTAGGAATTGATGCTGAAACGCTTCAAATCATGGGATTTGCCTCTACTCTTGCTAAAGCATTTCACGCAGAGGTTCACCTAGTAGCTGAAAAGCAAAGTGACGTAAAATACATGCATAAGACAAAAGTAAACTTCCAGGTAGTTGGAAAACAAATGGCTGCTAATGATGTGAAATATGAGATGAAATTATTGGACGGAAGTGGAAGTTACCTGAGCCAAATACTCAAATACACAGAAGAGATAAATGCTGATATGATAGCGGTAGCGTATTACAATGAAGACGTAATACAAGCATTCAACAGATTTGCGCAAAACATCTTAACGAATGACTTAAACAAGCCTGCATTGATTATCAATTCTAAATCTGTTAGTTCTCCATATTTTTAGTCACTTAATCATCGAAAATACAACGTACACTGATCAAATGGGTAGAGATGTTCACATCTCCAAAACACCCAAAAGAATCGTATCTTTGGTTCCTTCGCAAACTGAACTTTTGCACTACTATGGACTAGAAGAAGAGGTTGTAGGTATTACAAAATTTTGCATACATCCAAACGAATGGTTTCAAAATAAAACGAGAATTGGAGGAACAAAAAATATAGATATAGAAAAAGTCAAAGCATTAAAGCCAGACTTAATCATTGGCAACAAGGAAGAAAACACCATTGAAGATATTACAGCGTTGGAAAAAATTGCACCAGTATGGATGAGCGATGTCAATACTTTTCAAGAAGCACTAGCTATGAATATGGAAATTGGCAAAATCACGAATACTGAAACTCAAGCTAAAAAGCTCAATAAAGATATACTAACAGAAAAAGAAAAGTGTAAATTAAAAGTTCCAACTAGTGCTATTTATCTTATTTGGAATAATCCATATATGTGCGCAGGAAAGGAAACATTTATAGACAGTATGATGAGCAGTGCTGGTTTAAAAAACAGCATTACATCTGCACGCTACCCCGAAATAAGTATTGAAGATATTCAGAAACTCAAACCAAGTCTACTTCTCCTCTCTACAGAACCTTTTCCATTTGACTACAACCACCAGGCTTCAATTCAAGCAAAATTACCCAATACAAAAGTTCAATTAGTAGATGGAGAAATGTTCAGTTGGTATGGCTCAAGGTTGCTAAAGAGTTTTGCTTATTTCAAGGAAATATTCAAGTATTAAAAATCTATTGTTTACCTTTGTCTTTTGGAACGTATTAAACTCCAAAAACAGATGAACATCCTTATCAAATCGGCTAAAATAATTGATCCCAATTCGCCTTACAACAACTCAGTTAAAGACATTTTAATTCAGAATGGCATCGTTTCTAAGATAGAAAACGACATTCAGATGGGGGGAATCGAAGTTATAACTTACGAGAATCTTCATATCTCCCCAGGTCTTTTTGACATGAGAAGCAATTTAAGAGAACCTGGTCATGAGCAACATGAAACCATTGAATCAGGATTGAGAGCGGCTGCAAAAGGAGGCTTTACCGGATTAGCAGTTATGCCTAGCACCACGCCAATTGCGGATAATAAGGGAGTTATAGAAAATATTATTCAAAAAGGTAGCACTAGTACTATAGATGTTCACCCGATTGGTGCTATCAGTCAAAACCTTGAAGGTAAAGAACTTGCAGAAATGTACGATATGAAATCTGGAGGAGCAGTTGCTTTCTCGGATGATAAAAAATCGATAAGAAGTGCTAACCTAATGTCTAGAGCACTTCTTTACAGCAAAAATTTCAATGGATTAATCATGAACAGTCCAAATGAACGTACAATTTCTGGTAATGGACAAATGCATGAAGGAAAAGAAGGTACCAAACTAGGACTAGAAGGAATACCAGCCCTCGCAGAGGAATTAATGGTATCGAGAGATTTATTCCTTGCTAACTACAATGATACTAAAATTCATATTGGTCCTATATCTTGCAGCAACAGTATTTCAATGATAAAAGAAGCTAAGGAGAATGGGATTAAAGTTACTTGCGATATAGCAGCACATCAACTTCATTTTCTAGACTCAGATCTTTCAGACTTTGATACTAACCTAAAAGTAAACCCTCCCTTCAGAACAGCATCACATAGAAACGACCTCATTGAAGCTCTTAAAAGTAATATCATAGATGTTATAAGTTCAGATCACTCTCCTTGGGATGTAGAGGAAAAACACAAGGAATTTGACCATGCTAAATTTGGCATTAGCACACTTGAAACAACATTTTCTACTGCCATAAGTAATTTATTGGATATTATTGGGATTGAATCTATCATCACGAAATTATCCATCAATCCAAGAAGTATTCTTCAACTTGAAATACCAATTCTTAAAGAAGGATTTGAGGCCAATTTCACCCTATACAATCCATCAAAAAAATGGACACCATCACCTACTGAATGGGCTTCAAAAAGTAAGAATTCTCCTTTTTTTGGAGAAGAATTAACAGGTTTTGTGTATCAAACTATTAAGCATTAAGATGAGTCATAAAAAGAAATATCCAATTGAAAAATCTGAAGAAGAATGGAAAAAACAATTGACTGATTTTGAATTTGAAGTTCTTAGAAACAAAGGAACAGAAAGACCTTTTAGTGGAGAATTCAATGAGCATGATGCAGCAGGTACATACATTTGCAAAGGTTGTAATACCGAATTATTCACCAATGACATGAAATTCAACTCACATTGTGGTTGGCCAAGTTTTGACAAAGAATTGGCAGATGCAAAGATTGACAAAATTGTTGATCACAGTCATGGGATGATTCGTACAGAAGTAGTTTGCGGGAATTGCGGTTCCCATCTTGGACACCTCTTTAATGACGGGCCAACTGAAACTGGCGAAAGGTACTGCATCAACTCTATCTCATTGGGATTTAAAAAGAAATAACAGTTTTCTACTTTCTTTACTATTGGATATCAACTGAATCACAAATTATTAATCGCAATTGAGTAATTTTTGAAATTCAGTTTCATTTTTATTGTATACATTTAAATCTACAAAACCTTCTATACCATTCACTTTTCCCTTGGCATTGTATTGCCAGAAATCATGAATAACACCTTTGCCTAATCTAGGTTGTTTATAAGTACCTCTTATCCAAAAAACACAATCCTGAAATTCTGGAATAGCAAAATATTTATGATAAAAATCTTCATTACAGTAGATTATTGGTAACCTTCCATAAAATGCTTTGATCTTCAAAACTAAATTGTAAACATCCTTTCGAAAAACCTTTACATCAACTGAACCATTACAGTTATTATCATACTCTAAATCGATAGCAGGTGGCAAACCACCTTCTAATTTAGGTATGAAATTGGATAAATTAATAAATTGCTCCTCAGGTGATTTACAAAAACTATAGTAATGATATCCCCCAACGACTAAACCCGCTTCATGCGCTTCTTTCCAATTGTGAGTAAAGTTACTATCTCTATGGTTTCCTCCTTCAGTTGCTTTTATAAAAGCAAAAGAAATGCCTTGGGATTTCACCTGTTTCCAATCTATTTCTCCTTGATGATGTGAGACATCAACACCTCTAATTTTATATACATTTTCACGAGGATTATTAAGAGAAAATACACCGTTAGAAACAAGAACATAACCAATTATAAGAACTATAACCAAACCAAATACCAATAACAACAACCATCTCCAAAAAGCATTCATCTTCTTTTACCTTTGAAATGCTAATAACTTAGACTTAATTTGAGGAATAAACTTCTCATCATTGGTATACACCACAAGTTTACATTCCACTTCCTCACTACTTTGATTAATGATTTCGAACTTAGGCTTTACACTATCTACTACAAAAGGGATTCTAGAAATCGTTTTTCGTAAACCTTGTTCAAACCCAGCATAATCCTCCTGTGTTGTTTTCAACATTAAAACACAAGCTCTCAAATACTTAGCGCTACTTGGTTTTATTTCTACATCGCCAACTATCTGACTATAAGGAATTTGTAAAATCTCACCTTTTTCAGTCTCCAATTCCAGTTTTGTATTGTTTAATGCTACAATTTTACCAGAAAAATCTTTCACTTTCAATCTTTGCCCAGCAATATTACCTCGTTGAAATTTAAACACAGTACCTTGAAACAACTCTTTACTGTATCCCCAAGACACAATCAAAAGACCCGTAGCAATCCCTAACGTTAAGAATGGGCTTTCTATTCCTAAATTAATTACAACCTCTAAAATCAAAAGAAAAAGTATAACATTCCTACAAGCAGGTAAATAAAACTTCAATCGTTCGTGCCAAAGGTCATTTTTTACAAATGGCACTAGCACTTTCAATAAAAGCCAATACGCTGCAAATACAATGAACAACTTCACTATAAAACCTATAAAATATGTTTGCAAAAATAACAATCCCATAACTACAATATTATTTGATGTTTTCTTAAATAAGACACTATAAAAATCATTACATAAGGATTCACCCTCAATTCATTTGACATAGATTTCACCAACACTCTACTTCTTAGTAAATTCTCAATCTCGATACTTGTCTGAAAGATACCATCATCAAATAGTTGTAATAACTCATGCACAGGCATCGATTTTCTCATGATAACTTGATATAATATCAACTCCCATTCTGGCTTCAAGGAAAATTCCAATTCTTGATTTTCCAATTTAGACAATATAAGAACATTGTTCTCCACTTGATCAACCGCCCCTAGCCAATAATGCATTGCACTTCCAACATTTCCATGACAATTCGCATTGATTTTGGTAAAGATTCTATTGGCGTTTCTGAGTTTCGTATCATTCTCATGGGTTTCATTCCAAAAATATTTCATTCCACCTGCATGATGCCTATCCAAAATTATTGACTTTATAGATTTTGTAGGTAAAGGTCGCACCATGATAGTACTCAAAATGTAATCATCTATTCCATAAATATCCTTTGCATGATTGTAAAAATGAATATTGCAATCTATCAAAAACAATATTCTATGGTAATGTTTTTTCAAGGTAAGCAGTATCTCGTTCAGACCATCTGAATCTTCCTGCACACGCCAATAAAACTCAAGGTCAGCTATATTGACCACAGTACCAGTTTCTAAACTATTCAAAACGGTATCAACATCCTTATAAACACCTGTTGCTTTTTGGAGTAAAGAACCAAAACTACTAGCATTACTACCTTGTCCAAATTCCAATTTAATCACCTCTTTTTTCACAAAAGCATTGATAAAATTTTGCTTTACAAAAGTTTTTCCACTTTGCAACTCACCAGTAAACAGCAAAAATCCGGAACTTCCTGCTTCCCATTTTTGCATTGCAGACAATGCCGTATTCAGTTCAATAGACCTATGTTCCAACACTTCTTTAGGTGCTATTTGTTTACCTGTAAATAATTGTTGATAGTAATATGGAATACTAGCCGAAACAGACTTATTGAGTTCAACAGTAGAAACAAAATCACCTAATCTGCTTTGAAGATTTAGTAACCCTTTAGTTCTGTTTTCAAACGTAGATTTACTTACTGTATCTCTCAATCTAATCAGGACATCATCTAGTTTTTGGTCAATTTTTCTAAGCGTGTGTTTCGTTCTACCTACGTATTCTGCTCCGCTATTCATGGCTTTTTTCTTAATATAAGCCGCTTGTGAAAAATTCGCTTGATTCAACAGTACATCTACGTCTAAAATTTTGCTCAATTTAGTACTAAACACTTCATTTTCTGCCTTTACCTTTACTTTTAGGCTATTTACACACTCTATATACCCTTCCACTTTACTTTGCACCAATTCTCTAATGGACACCTCCTCCTGAGGCCTTGCATTTGTATCTGCAAAATGATATTGCAATAACTTAAGAGCCTTATTGAGTTCTGAAATTTGATTTTTCAATTCAAGATCTGCAGAATTATACATCTGACCTATTGGCACAAAAAATTCTCGTTCTAGTGCAAAACTTGTCGTTTTCTTAAATGCTACGACTGCCACATCCACGTTCTCTTGGTTCTTTTCAAATCCATTCAACGCCTCCGGTGCAATCACGCTAACTTCTTCTGCCACTCCACTTAAAGTTTCAGATAAAACTCCATTCACTTTCCCCATCAAACCAGGAACATTCACAGAGTTACCTACAATCCTTTCCTCTTTCATGTACTCCTCTCGAGATAATTGCATCCAGTCAGAAACACTCTGAACATTCACTTCTCTATCCTCTTTTAACACGTTGACGAATTCATTCTGCGTCATCTCCATTTCCAATTTCAAATCGTGCTTCACTTCCACTAATTGAAATAAACATTCTACTTGGTTAGTCAGCAATCTCTGATTATTCAAGAATGAATCGGGATATTTACCCAATGCCAATAAAATTCTCTTGATATCTGAGGGATTCTTATTTTCTTCACGATTGATAATTTCTTCAGCAATATTAAAGTCCTCAGCATCATTGATTACTTTTTGCATAAAATTCTGAATATAGCTTTTAGAAAATTGCTGAAAAATGTTCTGCTCACGTTTAATTACAACTTCTAATTTTTCTAAAATCACCTCCAAAGGACTTTCGCTATTGAAGCTCTTCAACAAAAAATTATTTATCATAAAGCCAGAAAGCCCGTTCACATGCAGTACTTTTTTAAACTCCTTCAAATAGTAACTTTCCAAATGATGATTTATGGATTTAGCAATAGGAAAATTAAAAGCTCCATTTGTTTTAGCCAATTGCCTCTTTGCCCTTGCAACCTCTTTACTATCAGAAGTTAATTCCTTGATTAAAGATTGCTCAAAATTCAATCGTAAAGCACCGGGAACCTTACCTATTACATCTTGACAATCCAATAACAAATTCTTCATTCCCCTCTGCATGCTTCTTTTCACCAAAGTAATTCTTTCCTCTTTAAAATCCTCAAAGGCTGCTTTTAACTGAGTTTTACTTACATTTTCAGATGATTGAATGCCATTAATTATCCTTACAAAAGACTGATACACCTCCTGATAAGACTGATATACCTCTTGACTATACTTAAAATGAAGATCATACAAATCCTTACCAACCTCCAAAGCAATCGCGTCAACCTCTTCAAAAATTGAGCTTTGCGTATTGAAGGCTACTTCATTTTTCTCAAAATCCAATACTTGTTTAACCTCTTCATATTCTTTTTGCAATGCAGGATCCAAATTGATATCTTCATAGAAGTGTGTGGATGCCCTAAAAATCAAAGTAGTGCCTATATCGTTCAACAAAGCATTGGTTCTATCTACAAAAGCAGTTTCATTAGACTCTTCCAAAAATGGTAATTCCAAGAAAATCAAATCTGTATCAATAGAGAATTTTCTAACCAATTCATACAAAGATTTTTGCTCCAATTCATTATTTACAACAACCACCTGTGCTTCTATTCTATTTACATCACATTTAGAATGGATTATCTTTTCAATGTAATCTGCCGTACTATTATCTCTATTGTCATAGAGTACTCTCACACTCAATTGAGACCAATCAGTAGAATCCGACATGAATTTACCTAGATACAAAGACAAATCACAATACTCATCAAAATTAGACCACCAAATATCGAGTGTTTTCTTATCTCCGAACCCTTTGTTTTCATCGTAATCTAAAAACAAAACATTCATATCCATTTGAGTAAGATAGTCTGTCATCCTTGCAAATTCCCTAGGCTGATTGGTATTTCTTGCCCAGCCCATCATGACCGTATTAGGATCTATACCAGAAAATCCATATGAATTTGCAATATTCTCAATTCCTCTATAAATATTCTGACATTCCTGTTGTCTATAAAATATAGAGCCATCATTTTCATCTGTTTCTACCTTAGTTTGTTGATGTTTAGGAAATAAAACTTTAGCGGATTTATTTTCAATCAAATCAAAATTGGAAATCATTCCATTCTTACCTGCAATACTTTTTGAAAAATCAATTAACTCTTTTCTGCGATTAGAATCACCAGAAAACAATAAGACATTTGGTTCCCAATTACGTTTATGAGTTGTTTTCTTCTGAAGATTTTTTAACCCTGTTTTCACAAGAGAAAACCACACACTATTCCAGACATCACCAGTACCTGTATCATGTTGCTTTTTATTTAGATATCCATAAATAAGCACAACTGATACAGTAGCAATAATAGCTGCCACAAGGTTCAATTGAATCATCAACACACTTGTAGCAATAGCCCCAATGATAGGCATAATAATAGGTATCCTAAATGAAGGCTTAAAATCTGGGCTTGCCCATTGCTCGAATACACATGACACATTAATAAACAAATAAGCAGTCATGTAAAACATTGCAACAATCTCAGCGATAGCGTTTAATTCTCCTATCATAATACCTGCAAAAGCGATAATAGCAGTAAGTATTAAAGCATTTCTAGGCTCATTATTTACGCCAACACCTTTTCCAAAAACTTTTGGAACTATGGCATCCATAGACATGGCTTGCAAAATTCTTGGTGCACCTAAAATACCTCCCAAGGCACTTGACAATGTAGCTCCCCAAATTCCCGCCACAACGAAAAACCCACCATACCAAGCAAACTCCACAATGGCATTGTTATTTGATTTTAAAATATCTGCGGGTATTGCTCCATTTAAAAATAGTGCCAAACCAATATAAATGATTAATCCAACTACAATTGCCAACATTGTTCCCCATGGAATAGATTTAACTGGATTTTTTAAATCACCAGACATTGCTACACCAGCAGTAAAACCCGTTACAGCAGGAAAAAATATACCAAATAATAAAGCAAAACTAGGTGTACCACTTAAAGTATCTGTTCCTACTGTTAAGCCTTCTGCACTTCCAAATCCAATAGAGATTAACGACAATGCAATAAAAGCCAAAATAAAATACTGAGCTTTCATTGCTAGACTTGTACTAATCAATGCCAATGTTACAACAATGGCTAGCGCAATACTTCCTCCAACCCGCAAGTAATTAATATTGCTCGTATCAATGTCAAATACAACTAAAGCACTTTCTGCAAAACCGATTAAATACAAAGCAATAGACAAAGCTGTAGCAACAAAAATAGTAACCCCAATAGCCCCTCCAAATGGCAATCCGAGACTTCGTGAAAGCATGTAGTAAATACCTCCGGCCTTAATTTTCTTATCAGTAGCAATGGAGGAAACGCTCAATCCAGTAGTAACAGAAACTACATGAGCAAAAATTATGATTGCAATTGTCATCCAGATACTTGTAGAATTACCTACAATTGTACCCATCCTCATATACATGATAACCCCTAAGATTGTCAAAATTGAAGGTGTAAAAACCCCCGCAAATGTTCCGTACTTCTTAATTCCGCCCACTGTAAACCTATTTTCAGTAAAAATGGTAAAAAATATTGAAACCTCCTTAATCTGTTAATATCTTTATCTTTGACCTTTGTTGATTTAAAAACAATATCCAAAATGACTTCAGAAATTTTCAAGGATTTAAAAATCGTAGAATTAGCTAGTGTCCTTGCAGGACCATCAGTAGGAATGTTTTTTGCTGAACTTGGAGCAACAGTTACAAAATATGAAAATGCTCTAACCAATGGTGACGTGACCAGAACTTGGAAGTTGCCTAATGAAAACAAGGAAGATGTATCCGCTTATTTCTCAAGTATTAATTACAAGAAAAAGCATATTCTTGTGGATTATAATAAAAAAGAGGATTTGCAAAAAGTAATGCAATCACTGCAAGATGCAGACATAGTGATTTGTAATTTCAAGTACGGATTAGCAGAAAAATTCCAACTAGATTACAATACCATAAGTACCATTAATCCAACTATTATTTATGCTCAACTTGATGGCTTTCATGAAGATCATTTTAGAGTTGCTTTTGATGTTGTACTTCAAGCAGAATGTGGCTATATGTATATGAATGGTGACCCTAATAGTCTTCCCACGAAAATGCCTTTAGCCCTTATGGATATTTTAGCAGCACACCAAATGAAAGAAGGAGTACTTACTGCACTTATAAAAAGGTATCAAACAAAAAAAGGAAGTTATGTATCTTGTTCATTAGAAAAAAGTGCCATTGCCTCTTTGGCAAATCAAGCGTCCAATTATCTAATGGCGGGGCATATCCCTCAAAGAATTGGTTCACTACATCCTAACATTGCTCCTTATGGCGAAGTATTCACCACAAAGGATGACCATTTCATTGTTTTAGCAATTGGTTCTGACAGACAATTTGAAAAACTTTGTCAATTGTTAAACATTAATATTCACACTAATGATTTGTTTAAACACAATAAGTCTCGAGTGGAGAACAGAAATAAACTTCAAGTCATTTTGGACAAAAGCATTCGCTCTTTAAATTG
>JBFHGR010000053.1:0-24097 GCA_041583015.1 Parvicella sp.
ATTCCAGTGTTGATTGTAAAACTTTCATCATTATCATCAATAGTCGTTCGCTCTGTAGAAAGGTCTCTATCACTAAAATAATTTGAATAACTAAGTACTGTATTTCCGTACAGTTGGTCTCCCCATTTTCTTGACCACCTAAGACTACTTCCTATATTACCATATTTGGTAAGATCTGAAGTACTAATGCTTAACCCCTCGCCAAAACCACCTCCTCTAGGTCCTCCTCCACTAAAAGTATTACTATTATCCAATTTATCTGAACCATTAAAAATACTCAGAGAAATTACATCTTTATCTGAAGGTTTATAAGTGAATTTTCCATTAAGATCATAAAAGTAAGAGGTAGCTTCTGTATTTTGTTGGTTTCTTCCCCCTTGCTGCACAACTACTTCTTCGTCAGAGTCATCATTGAATTTATCAAATATTGTATTGTACAGGAACCCTTTATAAGACCTTCTATAAGTAATAATAGATGAAAACTTCTCTCCTATTGGAATCTCTACAAAAGCATTCACACTTAAAAGACTAATATCACCTCCAATATTAAATTTCTTCTGGTTTCCTTCCTTGCCCGTAATCTCTGTTACACTAGAAAGCCTTCCTCCAAATTTAGATTCAAAACCACCTTTATATAATTGAACATCTTTTAATGCATTAGAATTAAAAGCACTAAAAAAACCATACAAATGATCTACATGATAAACAGTAAAACCATCATAAAGAACCAAATTTTGATCTGGTGTTCCTCCTCTTACATACAGTCCAGAAGAAGACTCATTTGCAGAACTTACACCGGGCATTAATTGAAACGAACGCATCACATCTCTTTCACCCATATTGGGTAATTTCTCAAGCGATTTAGGTGTCATTTTTACAACCCCAACATCTTCTTTTTTTGATAAAACTACGTCTTCTTTAAGTACTACGACATCATGTGCCTTCAAACTAGTAGCAGATGGAGACAATTCTATAACCATGTTTTTAGTAGGCACATCAGGTGTTAGATATATCTTCTTCTCAGTATATCCTATATACCTAATAACCAATGTATTTGTATCTGTAGGAACTTTAAGCAGAGAATAAAAACCATCAGCATTTGATGTTGCGCCAATAGTTGTATTTTCTACTAGAATATTAGAAAACGGAAGAGACTCTCCCGTAGTCCTATCTTTTATCACGCCTGATATATTAAAATTAAATTTAGATGGTTCACCAAAGTAAACTTTAGTTACTTCCGGACTCGATTGAGTTTCTTCAATAGGTTTTCGGTCTTTTTTTCTAACAAAATTATCTTCAACATAATAAGTTGCTAGATCCTCTTCCTCTTTAGGCTTGGGACCGTATAAGTCTTCGTCTTCTTTAAATTGGGTGGTTAGATTTTGAGAAACCACATCACTACTACCTGGAACTATGACAATAGAAGAAAAAGTATCTTCCAACTTATTAGATTCTATATCTAGTTCCTCAATACCTTCATCCTTTATATAAAGAAATAGATTTCCGTGTCCATTTTTAAAGCCATATGTAACACTTGAAGCCAACGCCTTTAGACATTGTAAACTATACTTACTTGACTTTTCTGATGACAATAAATAAACAAAATAATATCCATAGAAATCTGGAACTAATCGCAATTCATCATTGCGATACATATCCTCCAAATTCTCTTCGGAATCCCCTAAAACAAAAATAACAGGCCGTTTGCGATTAGTTGTATTGCCATTAGGTGCATGTGTCAAAAATGACATGTAACAATTGCTACCTTGGCTATTTAATTTGTACTGATTAAATTGAGCATAATTGATTGAATACAGTACAAAACTGACGATAAAAACAACCAAAACACTTTTGAACTCTAAAAACACCTTGTAACAAAACAATCTCATACATCTGATTTTCAATCAAAAATATGTAATTGTAAACCCTCGAACCATTTAAATAGATATTCTCTCCGATTCTATAGACGTTAATCCATTTAAAAACGACCTTCCTCTCTAAATCATTTTATTATTTAGAAATTCTTGAAAGTCTACCTTATATTTATCTGCAATAGTAATCCTAATTTTATCATTGATAACTATTTGACCTCTTTCGATAGTATGAATCATCCCTAAAGCTACTATATAGGATCTATGCACTCTCATAAACATCGTATGCGGTAATTTTTCTTCCAAGGATTTTAAACTTAAAATCGTCACAATCGGTTTGTCTTGACTTTTAAGCCATATCTTAACATAATCCTTCATTCCTTCCACACAAACTATATCATTGTGCAGAATTTTCACATGCTTGTATTCAGATCTAACAAAAAAATAATCTTCTTTTTCTATTGTTTCTACCTGCTCTTGCATGGAAAACCAATCTACTACCTTTAATGCAGCGGTAATAAATTCTTCATAATTAAATGGTTTCAAAAGGTAGTCCATTGCTCCTACTTTATAACTTTCTATCGCATAATGATCAAAAGCAGAAGTAAAAATAACTTTAACATGCTCTGGCAACATCCTAGACAATTCCATACCATTTAAATCTGGCATTTGAATATCCAAAAACACTAAATCTACAATGTTATTCTTTATCCATTCCAAACCTTGCTTCGCATCATTAGAAGTATAAGCCCATTTTAAAAATCTAGTTTTATGTACGTATCTTTCTAGTAAGTCACTTGCCAACGGCTCGTCATCAATTATAACACATGTAATTTCTTTCATACTCTATTCAATTAACGAAATTTCTAATGTTACGATATACATATCATCTACTACTTTCGATTGTAAATAAAATTTTGAAGGATAGAGCAATTCCAATCTTTTCAACAGGTTTTCATTACCAATCCCTGAACCACTTTGATCATCCTTATTTTTAGGGAAGTTGGTATTTTTAGTTTCAAATATTAACTTATCTTCTAACATACTCAACTTAAAAAATATTTCCGAAGGCAACGATGAAGAAGCCCCGTGTTTAAAAGAATTCTCCACCATAGACAAAAATAAAAGCGGAGGTACTTCTTCTTCTTTTACTTCCTGAAAAGAATAACTTACAGACGTATTCTTCGACAACCTAATCTGCATCAATTCTATATATTGCTTAAGAAAGTTTATATCATCTTTTAGTAACACTTTGTCTCTACCAGTGTCATACAATAAATACCTCATCAACTTACTTAGTGCATGCACAACTTCCTGAGCTTTTACTGGAGACGTTTCTATCAAAGAATAGATATTATTTAGTGAATTAAAAAAGAAGTGGGGTTTTAATTGGTATTTCAACCCTTGTAATTCTGTCTCTAAATTTCTTGTTTCAACTTCTTTTCTTTCTCTTTCTAACTGAATATTTCTTTCCGAAGATTTCAACAACATTGCAATCAAAATCGGTGTGACTGTAAGCAGAAAGTCTTTTAAGATAAATAAAATGGGATTCCTTCTACGCAACATACCTCCAGGTTCCGGAAGATGTTTAGGTGGAGTGAAGTCTAATACAAGAAAATTTATCACTCCAAAAACTACAATAACAGCAACATTAAGAATAATGAACCACTTTTTCCTTTTGTTATAAAAACAAGCATCAATTAGCCATAAATAATTGATGTAAAAAAGAAAAGCAAAAACCAAGATAGGTGCCCAATTGTGCCTTAATACATCTTTATAATCAATTGTTCCTTCTCGAAATATTACCAAAGGTAAACTCATAAGAAAAGCCCAAAACACAATGTGATAAAGTACTTTAGATTTATTCTCTTTTGAATTATAACTACTCATTTTATGAAATATATTTAATAGTCATTGTAGCATATTCATCAATATTAAGGTAATACTTTTGACGATATAATCATCCTTATTTTATCCATTTTAAATAGCAGTAATACCAAACAAAACTTTACTCAAGTCCAATCCATCAATGACAATAGAATACTTCTAACTCATTTATTCTTTTTATGAATCAAACAAAATACCTCTGTAGTAATTACAAGGCTTATTTTGGTATATTTAAACTAATTAAAAACAAGAATAGTATAATTCAAGTACAATTAACTACACTTCGTCATAATTAACAGTAACATGTTCTGTCACGGGATGAGAAGTACAAGTAAGAATATATCCATCAGCAACCTCATCGTCTGTCAATGCATAGTTAGCATCCATTACTGCTCTACCTGAAGTAACTTTTGCTTTACATGTACAACAAACGGCTCCTTTACATGAGAAAGGAACATCTACTCCTTCATCTATTGCTGTTTCCAGAATAGAATCTCCGGTTGTTTTTAAATTAAATGAAAACTCTTCATCATCATAAATAACCGTGATTTTCGCCTCACCTACAAAGTCTTCTGCTTGATGTTCTCCTGTAGACTTACTTTCCATCAACACAGGAGTGGTAAATAATTCGAAGTGAATTTTTTCTCTAGGTATATCTATTGACTCCAGACCTTTCGTTGCTTCAATAATCATCTCTTCTGGTCCACATAAGAAGAAACCAGCTGCGTTTTGCAAAAGATTGTGAGTAACCAAAGACCTAACTTTTCCTTCATTTATCCTTCCATTAGTCAATGCTGAACCCGTGTCTTGTCTAGAATAAATCAATGTAGTTTTTACATTCTTTTGTGCTAGTGCTTCAAATTGCTCTTTAAAAATAACATTGTTTTCATCCTTATTTCCATAGAAAATATAAAACTCACTATTAGGCTCATTCTCTGCAACAGCATGTGCCATAGATAAAATTGGTGTTATTCCACTTCCTGCTGCAAAAGCTACATATTTCTGTGCACTCAATTTATTAGTTTCTAAAACAAAACCACCTTCAGGCTCCATTACGCTCAAAGAATCACCTACATTTAATTTTTCATTGATATAAGTAGAGACTTTTCCGTTTTCAACTTTTTTAACCGCCACTCTGAGCACTTCATCTGAAGGAGATGAACATAGAGAATATGCTCTCCTTTCTTCTTTACCTTCAATATTTATACTTAACGTTAAGTATTGTCCAGCGATAAAACTATATGCTGATTTTAATTCATTGGGAATTTCAAAACCAACAGAAACTGTATCGTTTGTTTCTTTATTTACCTCAACTACTCTTAAATTATGAAATTGACTCATTGTACACGTTTAATTTATAAGTTTGCAAATGTACCATTTACAAAATAAAATTTAAAACAAAAATGACAAGAATGATGTTATAATATTGAAATATGAAAAAATTCTTCAAATCAAAAATATTCCTTTGGTCTTTAGCTTCTTTTATAGGCATCACTTTCATTTTCTTTCACTTCATAGGGCCCAGACTTATAGTCAGCAAAAGATCTTCTGACAAACCTTATCCTGATATCAGAGAATTTAATATTCATTTTGAGTCATTTCCTATAATTTCTCATGATGGACTTCGACTAGCTAACTTTTTCTGTTTTTCTAATCTAGATACTATAAAAGGAACTATTTTATTTATTCATGGAATAGGAAGCAGAAAAGAGAGGTTTATTCCAATGGCAGAAGCACTGGCTGATAATGGTTTTCAATCAATTTTAATAGATCTTCGTGCACACGGCCAAAGTCATGGAGATTATATAACGTATGGATACAACGAAACCAAAGACATTTCAGATTTAATAACATGTGCGGATACCACCTACAATCTTCAAAGCATAGGTATTTGGGGGCAATCTTTGGGAGGTGCTATTTCGCTTCAGATGCTTGCCAAAGACAAACGTATTGATTTTGGGATTATAGAAAGTACCTACTCCACTTTTGATGAAGTGATACATGATTACTCCAACAGAATAGTTGGTTTCCCACTCGGCTTCCTTAATGATTACGTGATTTGGCGTGCTCAAGATATAGCAAATTTTGATAAAGTAAACCTAAATCCTGAAGATGCATGTCTTCAAATAGACCAACCAATTCTTTACGTTCATGGAACAGAAGATGATCGTATAGATGTTTCGTATGGCAAGCGAAACTATAATAAAATAGTGTCCACAGACAAAGAACTAGTCCTTGTCGAAGGAGCCAATCATGTGAATGTATGGGATATTGGCGGTGAGGCATATAAAATAAAATGTTTGGAATTTTTAAATCAAGCTGCAGGTAAATAAATCAAATAACTACCTTTACAATTATTCAATCACTTACTATGAGTAACTTCTTACGAAAAAGCAAACTTGCATATCAATGCTATAATTTCTTTAAAAAGTCTGAATTGGCATATAATACGGAGTTGTATCGAAAGTACGATATCAATAAGAAATATTATTCACCTGTGTCAAGTGAGGATTTTAAACATTTAGAAAGTCCTAAAAACATTCACGACAGACTTGATTCCGCTATAGAACTTCCCAAAAGACAATCTTTTAATGCATTGGACGAGAGCACCAAAACCGCCATGTTATCGTGGTCTAAAGATGGATATGTTATCTTACGAAATTACTTTTCAGAGGAGGAAGTAACCGATATTAATCAAGAAGTAGATAAATTAATTACAACAAAAAAAGCGGATTGGAAAGAAGATAGCAGAATCATGTTTGCCATTCATAAATCAAAGAAATTAAGAGAAATAGGAAGTGATCCAAAATTGATTAATATACTAAACCTTCTTTTAGGAAGAAATGTAGACCTTTTTCAAAGTATAAACTTCATAAATGCAAGTCAGCAACGATCACATTCTGACTCTGTACACATGTCAACTTTTCCATACGGTAATATCCTAGCAGTTTGGATTGCGCTAGAAGATATCACTCCAGAAAATGGTCCGTTACACTATTATCCAGGCTCTCATAAACTTCCTTACATTGTAAACAGCGACTACGATAACGTTGGCACAAAATATAAATTAGGCGATAAAACCTATGGAGATTATGAAGATAGAATTCAAGAAGAAATAGAAAAACACAAACTTGAAAAACAAACATTCTTAGCAAAAAAAGGAGACTTACTTATTTGGCATGCTAACTTACTGCACGGTGGAGAGCCACTTATTGACAAAACCAAAACTAGAAAAAGTATGGTTTTTCATTATTATGCTCAAGATGTAATATGTTTTCATGAAATTACACAAAGACCTACTTTAAAAAAGAAGATATAGTCTCATTTGTCTACTTTGACGGTAATTTCCGACAAATTTTCATACACACATTTTTATCTTTGACACATTGTCAGCATAAGTTGAATGGCACATCCTTTGACTAAATGATATTTCGATACAAAATATTATTAATCAAATTATATATAAATTATGCAAACGGGAACTATTAATATTCAAACAGAGAATATTTTTCCAATCATTAAGAAATTTTTGTATTCTGATACAGAAATCTTTTTGAGAGAGTTGGTATCAAATGCAGTTGATGCATCACAAAAATTAAAAACACTTTCTAGAACTGGCGAATTTAATCAAGAAGTAGACAACTTAAGAGTTGAAGTAATTCTTGATAAGGATGCTAAAACTATTACAATTAGAGACAATGGTATTGGTATGACAGCAGAGGAAGTTGAAAAATACATCAATCAAATTGCCTTTTCTGGAGCAAAAGAATTTGCAGAAAAATATGCAGACAAAGATGCCAACGCTATGATTGGTCATTTTGGCCTTGGGTTTTACTCTGCATTTATGGTTTCTGATAAAGTGCAAATTCAAACACTTTCTTACAAAGAAGGTGCTAAAGCTGTCCAATGGGAAAGTGACGGATCTCCAACTTTTACTTTAGGTGAAATAGAAAAAGCAGAAAGAGGTACAGATATTATTCTTCATATAGGTGAAGATTCTTTAGAATTCTTGGAAGAAGCTAGATTATCTGAAATACTTTCTAAATATTGTAAATTCTTACCCGTAGAAATCAAATTTGGTACACGCAAAACAATGGTGCCGGTTGAATCTGGAGAAAAGGATGAAAATGGCAATGTAAAAAAAGAAGAAAAAGAAATTGAAAACATCATCAATAACACTGAACCAACATGGATTAAAAAACCTGCTGATTTAACAGATGAAGATTACAAGAATTTCTACAACGAATTATATCCCTTTACAGAGGACCCACTTTTTCATATCCACTTAAACGTAGACTACCCTTTCAACCTAACTGGGATTTTATATTTCCCTAAGTTGAAAAACAACATGGAAGTTCAAAAGAACAAAATTCAGTTGTACTCTAATCAAGTATTCATTACAGATTCTGTAGAAAACATTGTTCCAGATTTCTTGACACTTTTACACGGTGTAATTGATTCTCCTGATATTCCATTGAATGTTTCTAGATCTTATTTACAAGCAGATAGTAATGTTAAGAAAATCTCTAACCACATCAACAAAAAAGTGGCTGACAAATTGAACTCTATGTTCAAAGACGATAGAGAGGACTTCCAATCAAAATGGGATGATATTCAGGTTTTCATTCAATATGGAATGTTAAGTGATGACAAATTCTTTGAAAGAGCAGAAAAATTCTCTCTTTTGAAAAACACAAAAGGTGAATACTTCACTTTTGAGGAATACAAAGAAAAAATCAAGGATACACAAACAGATAAAGATGGGAAACTAGTTTGTCTATATACTCATGATACTGATGCACACCATTCAATTGTTGAAGATGCAAATGAAAGAGGTTATGATGTTTTAATTATGGACAGTCCGCTTACTAGCCACTTAATTCAGAAATTAGAAATGAAATTAGGAGTTAGTTTTTCAAGAGTGGATGGAGATACACTAGATAAATTGATTGCTAAAGATGAGGAGATACCTTCAAAACTTTCTAAAGAAGAAGAAGAGAAAATCAAACCAATCTTTGAATCAAATGTAGAAACTGGAAAATTCACCGTTGTTTTTGAAAGCATGAGTGAAAAGGATAAACCTGTCATCATTACGCAAAGTGAGTTCATGAGAAGACTTAAGGAACAACAAGCCTTAGGTGGAGGTGGAATGCACATGATGGGTAATATGCCAGAAATGTATAATTTAGTGGTCAACAGCAATCACCCATTAGTAAGCAAGATACTTCAAGAAAAGGATGAGGACAAAAAGAATGAATTGACAAAGCAAACAATAGATTTAGCAATGCTCTCAAATGGTTTATTAAAAGGTAAACAACTTTCTGACTTTATTAATAGGAGTCTGGAGTTAATAGATTAACAAAACAAAAAGCGGTTGCTACAATAGCAACCGCTTTTTAAATTTATATTAAAATCACTTTAATTAGTGTAAGCGTTTTTTGAAATAATTACTTTATTACCTTTTACTTCGATATTCCATGAATCATCAAATATTTGTGGTAAATATCTTTGGTAAAGTTTAAGTCTTTTTGTTGGAAATTCAGCATTCTCATCTGCACGAGGTTCTCCAACAAATTCATAAGTATTGATATTGGGATGTAATTCCTTGTAATATTTAAAAATCACAACTATAGTGGTCATTACACTGAAAACCTCTCCTCTATTAGTCATGGCATACTCTTCACCTTCGAACTCTTCATTGAGAACTCCAAAAGCAATTGAAACATAAAGTAAATTATCCTTTTTACGAGCAAAGCGAACTTCATACTCCAAACCGCTATCTGTTGTAAACAAAAAGACATTACCAGATGGTATTGACGGATAAATAATTTCGTAAGGTTTAATTGCCATGCAAAGGCAAATGTAAAAAGAATAGAGTAAAAACAAATTAAAAAAGTAGGTCAATGCAAATAAATTTTGGTCTTAACAGTATAATAGGAGCTTTCGCAGGGTACATATTCGGAGGATGGGTTGGTGCAATCATAGGCCTTTTGTTTGGCTTATATTCAGATGCTCAACAAAAGGGAGGGGCAAACAGCGGTAACCAAAGAACAAGAAACTTTTCGAGTTTTCAGGGAAGTCCTTACTCTCAACAAACTGTGCAATCTGAATTTTCAAAGTCCTTACTAATACTTTCTGCTGAAGTTATGAAAGCAGATGGTAAAATTCTTAAATCTGAATTAGAATTTGTAAAACAATTTTTATTACAACAGTTTGGACGACAGTTGGCTCAACAGTATTTATTAGAATTTAAAGAAATTTTAAATGGTCCAATAAATCTAGTTGAAACTTGCAGTAGAATTAATAGAATGATGCAACCTCAGCAACGTTCAATGTTATGCCAATATCTGTTTGGAATTGCTCAAAGTGATGGTAATGTTTCTAAAAAGGAAATTGAGGCTATTGAAAGAATTGCTCAATTGCTTGGCATTCCTCAACATGAATTTTCACAACTTAAATCGATGTTCTGGAAAGATGCTGCAGATTCGTATAAAGTACTAGGACTAGACAAAAATGCAACTAATCAAGAATTGAAAAAAGCCTATCGTAAAATGGCTGTTGAAAACCACCCAGACAAAGTAGCTAGTTTAGGTGAGCAACATCAAAAAGCTGCAAAAGAGAAATTTCAAAAAATTCAAGATGCTTACGAGACCATTAAAAAAGAAAGGGGATTCTAACTTCTTCTTAAAATACCGCTTATGTATTTCTTGACTATTTTATAAACTATAGGCAACTTATAGTTACTTTTATCGTCTTATTTTTGATAAAAGTTAATCAAGTTATATGAAATCAATTCTATCTAGCATCGTAATTGCACTTATTTTCATCCTAACATTTTCCACAAAAGCCAGCGCCAGTCATGCAGTAGGTATAGATATTCATTACGAATGTCTTGGAGGAAATCAATATAAATTTTTCGTAGAATTTTACAGAGATTGTGATGGTATTTCCGCTCCAGCTTCTGTAAGTATCAGTTTATCTTCTGCATCTTGCGGGATTAACACTAGTACCACTCTTACTCAGGTATCTTCACAAGAAGTTTCCCAAATCTGTGGAACACAGATTCCAAACACAACCTGTAATGGAGGTAGCTTACCAGGTATTCAACAATATACCTACTCCGGTACGTTTACCCTACCATCACAATGTTCAGATTGGGTTATCTCCTATTCTACTTGTTGTAGAAATAGCGGCATAACCAATCTTCAGAATGCGGGAAGTCAAAACTTATATGTTGAAGCCACAATCGATAATACTGGAGGTCTATGTAACAGTTCACCCACTTTTAACTCGCTTCCTACTCCTTATTTATGTATAAATCAACCCTTCTCTTTTAACAATGGCGCTGTTGACCCTGATGGCAACACTTTAGTTTACACATTAATCAATCCTTTATCGGCATCTGGTTCTAACATTCCTTATAACGGAGGTTATAGTGCCGGAAACCCATTAGCTGTAACAGGAGCATTTAATTTTGACCCAACAACAGGTCAAATGACATTCACTCCAAACCAAATTCAACAAGGTGTAATTACTGTTTTAGTAGAAGAATTTGATGCGTCTGGAAATCTTGTAGGGACTACTATGAGAGATATTCAGGTTGTGGTTATTAACTGTACTAACACCCCTCCTACAGGAACTGGAGTGAATGGCTCAGCCACAGTTTTTAACTATGATATTTGTGCAGGAAACTCATTTTGCTTTGATATAGAATCTGATGACATAGATGTCAACAATACTACTATGACATGGAACCAAGGAATTTCAGGAGCTACTTTCACTACTACAGGTTCACCTTTCCAAACTGGAACATTCTGTTGGACACCAACCGACAATGATGTAGGCTCTCATTTTTTTACCGTAACAGTCGAAGATGATGCTTGTCCAATCCCAGGAATTAATACATATATCTATCAAATTGATATTATCGCATCTCCTGACCCTCCTGTAGATGCTGGTCCTGATCAAGATATTTGTCAAGGTGAAACCACTACCCTTTCTGCTACAGCAGGACCAGGAGGTGTAATTACATGGACCCCTGCTACAGGATTAAGTTGTACTTCTTGTCCAAATCCTACTGTATCCATTAGTAGTAATCAAATATACACAGCCACGGCAGTTTACTCAAGTGGTTGTAGTCAAATGGATCAAGTAGCTGTGAATATTGCGCCAACCCCGTTTGTATCAGTTTTTCCTACTAATCTTTCTATCTGCTCAGGAAGCAATGCTACGATAACAGCAAATTCTCCAACTGCAACTTCTTATACATGGACACCAGGTGGAATGAATACTGCATCAATCAATGTATCACCTGCTGGTTCGCAAGTATATACTGTCACCGCAGAAAACTCTTTTGGATGTACTGCTACTGCTACTTCAACTGTCACAGTTAGCCCACCACCACCTACAGAAGTTTGTAATAATATTTATGTAACACCTACTGGGAGTGGCTCTGGTGATGAACCAACTGACCCTACAGATTTAGCAAGTGCCTTATTAATGTCTCAATGTAATAATGCTACTATCAAATTAGCAATAGGTACTTATACTATTGACAATCCTATTGTAGATATTTTAGGCTACACAACACTAGAAGGTGGATATGACCCAGGAAATAACTGGACAAAAACAAGTTTACCTGGAGCAACAACAATTTATAGATCTAATTTAAATCCTGAGGGCCCTGCTAACGCTCAGCGTTTAGTTGCCATCTATATGAACAGTGCTTCCTATTTCAGATTTCAAGATTTAACCATTGAAGTGGCTGATGCTCCTACTACTGGAACTTCGGCAATGTCTACCTATGGAATTCATATGACCAGTTGTTCCAATTATGATTTTGTTAGATGCCAAATTATTGCTGGCAACGCAATGAATGGAGAAAATGGTGTAGATGGTGCCGATGGTGCCAATGGTAGTGACGGTACTGCTGGACAAGCAGGTGATAATGATGACGATAATAAAAATGGTGGTGGCGGAAATGGTGGTGCTGGCGCTGGTGTTGGCGCTGGTGCTGGCGGAAATGGTGGTGCTTGTTGTACTACTGGTGCTAATAATGGAAATGCGGGTAGCGTTTCAACCAACACTCAATCAGGAAGTGGAGGCGGTGGCGGTGCCTCTGGTGGTGGTGAAGATAGAGACGGTGGAACTGGTGGTAATGGAGGGGGAACTCTAGGTTCTGGAGGTACAGCGGGACAAGAAAGTGGATGTAATAGTAACCTTTCTTGCGGGTCAAGTGAATCTGGAAATGACGGCCAAGCAGGAGCTGATGGTGCTAATGGTGCTAATGGTGCTAATGCAATAGCTGGACTCCACTTAGCGGGATTTTGGGTTCCTGGAGGAGTAGGTTCTGATGGTAGTCCTGGATATGGTGGTGCTGGTGGCGGTGGCGGTGGCGGTGGTGCTGGTGAAGGTGGTTTTTTCTGTTCAGATGGTAAAGGATCTGGCGGTGGCGGTGGCGGTGGCGGTGGCCAAGGTGGATTTCCTGGAACTGGAGGAACCTCTGGAGGTTCTAGCTATGCCGTTTACTCTTACCTAAATGGCACCAATGGAAATTTTACACAATCTAACCTTATGGCCGGAAATGCTGGGAGCGGTGGAAGCGGTGGAAATGGTGGAAATGGTGGAAATGGTGGAGTTCATGGAAATGGCTCTACATACAATGGTAATGAAGTTGGATGTGGAGGTGACGGTGGTGATGGTGGTGATGGTGGTGATGGTGGTGATGGTGGTGATGGCTCCCCAGGTGAGTCTTTACAAATTTATGTTAGTGGTACCGCAGTCGCTAGTAATGACATTAACTTCAACCTTTCCGCTCAACCAGAAATTTTCGTTGAAAACAAATCCTGTACAAACGTAGACGTGGATTTTTCTTCCGGAACAAGCGCAACTTGGGGATTAGGAGCAACTTCTACCCCAACTGCACCTTCTGGAGCAAATGTTACAACACAATATACTGGTCTTGGAAGAAAAGACATTGATTTTGGTACCAATACTTATGCGGGATTTGCCAATATCACTTTGGATGGTGTGACTGATCCAGATATTAATACTACAGCACTACAAATTGCAATTGATACATTTGTGGTTTGCGTTGGTAGTTCTGCCGACTTTTATACAACAGCAGCAAATTTTGTAGAATTTGCTTGGGATTTTGGAGGAGCAATTACTCCTAATACATACGATGCAATGAATCTCCCAAACTTAACATTTACAACTCCTGGTACGTACACCATCACATTAGAAGGAAGAACAGATTGTTGTGGATGGTCTAACCCTGTAGAAATTGTATTAATAGTAGATGATTTACCAACAGTCTCAGTGGCTGGAGTAATGGCATTCTGTGAAGGTGAAAGCACTACGATAACGGCAACTTCTAATGCTGATTCATTAGTTTGGTCTCCAAATTATGGAATCAATGTAGACACCGGACTTGTAGTTTTATTTAACCCACCAGTTACAACTGATTACATTGTTACTGCATTTAGTGAGTATGGGGTTTGTAGTGCTACAGATAATTTTACTATTACAGTAAATGAATTACCAGACATTGTGACTAACGCAACGAATGTTTCATGTGGTGATGATGGAACTGCTACTGCTACAGTGACCAACATTACAAATCCATTAAATTACCAATGGAATGATCCAAATAATCAAACAGTAAATCCTGCAATCAATTTATTTGCAGGAAACTATCAAGTAATAGTAACAGATGCAGTAACAGGTTGTAAAGATACCGCTTATGCTAATATTTCTGCTGGAACATCTCCATTTGTTTATGTTTCTGATTTTCAACAAATTTCTTGTTTTGGTGGAAATGATGGTTTTATTACTGCAGATGTTGCGAATGGAACTGCTCCTTTTGATTTCACTTGGGTTGAAGATGCTACCAATGCTACAATACTTGTAGAGAATGGAGTCACAACTAGCACAGTAAACAACTTAAGCATTGGAAATTATACAGTAAATATAACTGACGCCAATGGATGTGAACATTTGACTTCTGTAGGAATTGGAGAGCCAGATTTACTTTATGTAATGGATACAACCATTATCAACGCGACATGCTATGCTACCAATGATGGAAGCATTGTTGTAGCAACAGATGGAGGAACGGCTCCTTTTTCATTCCTGTGGGATGCAAATGCAGGAAGCGCTACTATTGACTCTGTTGGAGGATTAAATCCTGGAGACTATACTCTTGAAGTAACGGACGGTAACGGATGCGTGGTGACAGAAACATACACTGTGGATGGCCCACTGAATCCTTTAAGTACTGATGCTGGAATTGCAGACACTTTATGTGGAAGTGACTATTTATTACAAGCAGTGCCTACTACAGGTAATGTTTCTGGTAATTGGCTAAACCTACTAACAACTGGTCCAGGCACAGCAACTTTTTCTTCATTGACAGATCCTAATTCAAATGTAAACATTGGTACTGACTATGGCGCATATACATTCTATTGGACTGAAGATAATGGTGCTGGTTGTCCAGATACTGCTGAAGTAGAAATCGTATTTTATCAACCTCCAAGTGTCGATGCTAATGTGGACGATACCGTATGTAATAGTTATAATTATACATTCAGTGCTATTTCTGCACTCCCGACTAATGAATGGGCTTTCATTTCTGGCCCTGGAAATGCTATAATTTCTGACATCAATAGTCTAACTTCTGATGTAACAGTTGATGCTGCCGGAGTATATAGTTTTGAACTTATTAGTACAAATGCTTTTAATTGCGAAGCAAGAGACACCATCAACCTGTCATTCTCTGATCCTTCATTTACTTATACTGTAGTAGACGATGAATGTTCTGCAGCTATAGGTAGTATAACAATTGATGCTGTGACAAATTCTGTTGGTGCTCTTCAATATAGCAATGACAATGGAACAACTTATCAAGGGTCCAATGTTTTTGATAACCTAGTTGGAGATGATTATGATGTTGTTATTATTGATGAACTTTTATGTACAGATACTACAAGTATAACTGTAAACAATACAGGTACCTTGACAGTAAATGATACAACTATAACAAACCCTTTATGTTATTCATTTACTGATGGTGAAATTTCTGTGGATGCTGTAACTACTAATCCTCCACTATCTTACAATATTGACGGTGGTACCTCCCAAGCAAGTAATGTATTTACTAACTTAAGTCACGGTACATATGAAGTTGTTGTTATAGACGGAAACCTTTGTTCTGATACACTTATTATCAACATTGTTCAACCAGACTCAATAACATTTGATACCATTACAGTTTCACCTTTATGCTTTGGCGGTTGTGATGGCGAGATTAATCTTTCCAACATATCAGGAGGAAATGAATTATTCACATATTCCATGGATAATGGGGCTACTTTTCAAGCTACATCAACTTTCACAAATATCTGTACTGGATCTTACGATGCTATTGTGGAAGATGGCAATGGCTGTCAATCATCAATGGTTATTGCGGTATCTGAACCTACTGCACTATCCTTATCGATTACTATAGACAGTACAAGTTGTAATGGAATAGACGATGGAATTGTCACAGCAACAGTTACCGGTGGAACACCTACATACAGTTATAACTGGAACGGATTAGCATTGAACAATCAGTTTCAAGCGACAGATGTACCTGCAGGCAATTATGACCTAGTAATAACTGATAATAATGGTTGTACAATAGATACATTGAATTATGCCGTTGGTGAACCAATCCCTGTTAATACTGGGACAATAAACACTACAACACCCTTGTGTTTTGGTGAACAAAATGGAGGTATTGAAATTGTTGGTGCTTCAGGTGTGGGCAATTTAACTTACAGCATAGACGGGATTAATTTTCAAGCAGGAAACTCATTCACATTGTTGAATAGCGGAACTTATACTGTTCATATTCAAGATGACAATGGTTGTATCAATACAGCAACAGCAATCATAAACTCCCCTACTCCTGTTACAGCAGAAGCACAATCCACAACAACGGCTTTGTGTGTAGGCGAAACTTTCACACTATCAGGCGTGGGAGGTGGAGGTACAGGTACTCTTGTTTATGACTGGGGACCTACTCTTGGAGCAGGACAAATTCAAAATGTTACTGCCACTGTTTCTAGCACATACGAAGTCGTAGTGGAAGATGAAAATGGTTGTTCTGCAAATGATCTTATTCAAATAGAAGTGTATCCATCAATTGATGTTACCGCCTTTTCAGATGTAACTATCTGTCCTGGTCAATCAGCATCAATCTCTGCATTTGCTAATGGCGGTGATGGAAATGGTAACCCATTAAATTATACTTTCATTTGGGACAACGGCTTCACAGGAATGAATCAAAATGTTAGTCCTACTGCTACCACAACTTATGCTGTTTACGCTACTGACGGATGTACTTCTATTTCTGACACGGCTTATGTCACGATAACAGTTGCTACTCCTCCAGTTGTAGATTATTCGTTGCAAAACAACTTTGGGTGCTATCCTATATCCGTAAACTTCATTGACAACAGCCCTATTCCAGGAGTGAGTTGCTTATGGAATTTTGGAGATGGATTCATTTCAACAGATTGTGGAAATACTACACACACATATGATAATCCAGGTTTATATGATGTGAGTTATACCATTACTGATATAAACGGATGTAGTACAACAGTTGTATATAACGATTCTGTGGAAGCCTATGACATACCTACAGCATCTTTCAACTTCTCACCAGAGGAAGGAAGCTTAATTAATAATGAAATAACTTTTGAAAATGAAAGTTTTGGTGCAGATTCTTATATATGGTTATTTGGTGATTCTGTATCACCTAATATGAGTACAGAGGAAAATCCAATCATACAATATCCTAACAATTTTGGAGGTTTATATACTACTTGTTTGGTTGCATTCAACGATGAAGGATGTAGTGATACAGTTTGTGAGCAAATAGAAATCAAAGATGAATTCTTGCTTTATGTACCCAATACCTTCACACCTGATAACGATGGAATAAATGATTATTTTGGTCCTTCACTACTAGGTGTTGATTTTACAACCTATGAATTTTTAGTTTTTGATAGATGGGGACAATTAATATTTGAATCTAATAGTCCTAATGATATGTGGGACGGAACCTACAAAGGTGCTAAAGCACCAATGGATACCTATGTATGGAAAATAAAAATTGATAAAACTGTAGAATCAACTTTTGAAAAGTTAACAGGACATGTCAATTTGATCAGATAAAAAAGAATACCTTAATTGTGGTATTACATAATCTACATTGATTGCATAATTTTGCCCGATGAATTTGAATAAAATCATCGGGCTTTTTATTTCCTTTTGGCTACTCTCCTACGCTGGAATTGCACAGAATTCATTTTCAATTTCCGGTGTAATCACAGACAGCATATCTTCTGAAAACTTAATAGGAGCAAATGTTATCCTTGCCGATTCCAATGGTAATTTTCTAAAAGGAGTAAGCACTTCTAACAATGGCAAATTCCAAATAAAAAATATTGAACAAGGTGACTATCAAATTAAAGTATCCTACATTGGATATATCTCAAAATTAAAACCCCTTTATATTGATGAAAATCAAGATATAAACTTCAATCTACTCCCTCACAACAATCAGTTGATGGAATTGAAAATTCTTTCTAAAAAGAATACACTTTTTGGTCTGTCTGGAACAGGAAGTTTAATTGGAAAAGAAGCCATAAGACTTGCAAAACCAATTGGCACACAAGAAATTTTAGAAAAAGTAGCAGGTATCAATGGTTTTTCTGATGATGGCATGAGTAATTCAAGAATCAGCATTGGGATAAGAGGAATTCCTCCAAGAAGAAGTGCAAGAGTAATGATTTTAGAAGATGGTATTCCCATTCAACCTGCTATATATACTTACTCGAGTATGTATTACAATCCACCTATAGAACGGATCAGCGAAATAGAAGTATTAAAAGGAAGTGGAGCAATTGAATACGGACCTCTTACAATGGGTGGGGTTATTAACTATATAACATCCGAACCAAGAAGTGAATTAGGAGGAAGAGCAACTGTCACAGTGGGAGAAAACGGATATTTATCAAGTTTTTTTGAAATTGGTGGATGGGGAAAGAAAAGTATCAAACCAGAAATTCAATTACTATACAAAAGAGGTGATGGATACAGAGACAACAACAGTTTTGAACAATATAATGCAACTGTAAAATTCAGAATCAACCCGGATTCGTCAGAGCACAATTATTACATAAAACTGAATACAAATTACGAAAATAGCAATGCCACCTACACAGGTTTAACAGAATATTCTTTTGCTACTAATCCTAATTTTAATTCTAAAGAATATGACAATTTTAAAGTCTTTAGAACTTCTTTTGACTTGATACATACACGTTATAAAAAGAATGGAAATCTTTATCAAGATAAAATCTATGCCAACTATTTTGACAGAGATTGGTGGAGAGAAAATGACCTTTTCTATAAAGCATCAGAATACATTTCAGGTAATGCTGAACCTGTAGATTTTTTAACCAATGGAGACCTAATAAGAGCCGGTGCAGGCGAAAGCAGTTTGGGAATAATGAGAGAGTTTTATGTTGGTGGATACGAAAGAACCATGGAGATTAAACACCGTTTTTTTAAAGTAGACCCTAATGCTACTTTTAAAGTTGGTGGCAGACTTCACTATGAATATTTTGGCAACGACATCAGAAGAGGCGCTGCCCCAGATTCTAGAGAAGGAACGGCACTATACTTAGACCCTGCCACAGGAGACACTTTGTTTGTTGGAACTAGCGAAAGTTATAATACTTATGCTGGAACTGTTTTTATTAAAGAGAATATTCACATAGGAAAATTAACAATAGATGCAGGTTTGAGAATGGAAAATTATTTCCAAGAATATCAAGATAACTTTAGCAGTTTAAATGAAAATGCTTTCCAAACTTTATTGCTTCCAGGAATAGGATTTAATTATGCTTTTGAAAAATCAGAATTATTTGCAGGAATTCATAAAGGCTTTACACCAGCATCTAGAAGTTCTCTACTTGTGGTAGGAAGTAATACAGGCAGTGATAAACTTTTACCTGAAACAAGTTGGAATTCTGAATTAGGATACAGACTTTCCAATAAATGGGTTTCTTTTGAAGTTGCGGGGTATTATTTAATGATTAGGGACATGCTCAACGTAAGCAGAAGTGTAAATATTACCAATGTAGATAGAATTGACTCTAGAGGTATAGAGAATAATTTTACTTTTAAATTTTCAGAATTAGTTAAAGTCTTACCGGATTTATCTATTGTCTACACCTACCTAAATACAAACGTTGTGTCCGGTGTGATAGAAGAATCTGCATTGTACAATGGAAGTAATGATGTAACTGGAAATAAAATGCCATATGCTCCAGAACACACTTTGGTCCTTTCTCTAAATAAAAACATTGGAAATAACTTCATCATTGGTGGAAGTTATAAATATGTCAGTAAAAGTTACACAGACATAGAGAATATTGAATACACTTTCAATAGAGGTGATACAGGTCCTATTCCTGAATATTGGTTGTTTGACGCGTCAATTAGATATAGATTAAAAATGAATTGGGCATTTGACATCACGGCAAAGAATATTTTTGACCACATATACATTGGCTCAAGGTTGCACTCTTCACCAGGTAATAAAGATGCATCATTAAGTTCAGGCATTATGCCGGGAGCAAGAAGACAGATTAACATTTCTGTAACTTATACTTTTTAGACTATCTAAAACCATTCTAAATAAAATACCTTTTTTGAGGTATTTCGTAAGTCTAACCTGTTTCGGACCTTTGTACTATTAAATTATTAAAACAAAAAAATAATAATGACTAAAAGTAATTTATTACCTATTGCATTCGCAAGTGTTCTCATTTTGGGAACTGCTAGTTGTAAAAAAGAAAAAGGTTGCACCGATTCGGCTGCTAATAACTATTCAGAAACGGCTGAGAAAGATGATGGTTCATGTGACTATTCAGATATTTACGCAGCAGACAAAGCTAATATCAAGTCAACATACGCATCAATTGCTTATGCTTCGTACAATGATGCTTATACTACTGCTTTAACATTACAAACAGAAGTAAATAATTTTATAGCCAGCCCTACTGCACAAGGTCTTGCTGATTGTAAACAAGCATGGTTGGATGCAAGAGAACCTTACGGACAAACAGAAGTTTTTAGATTTGCAAATGGTCCTATAGATGATGCTGATGGTCCTGAAGGATTGTTGAATGCATGGCCTATGGACGAAGGACATGTAGATTATATTTCTGGAAACGCAACTGCAGGAATAATTAATGATGCTACAACATTCCCTACAATAGACGCTTCAACTTTAGAAGCACAAAACGAAAATGGTGGAGAATCAAATATTTCTATTGGTTACCACGCTATAGAATTCATTTTGTGGGGGCAAGATGATCCAAACACGGCACTTCAAACTCCAGGTCAAAGATCTTATTTAGATTTTGTAGACGGAGGAGGAACTGCTTCTAATGAGGATAGAAGAAGATTATACTTAAGCGTAGTTACAGATTTGCTGGTAGAACATTTAGAAGAAATGAAAAACGAATGGTCCCCTTCAGTAACTAATAACTATAGAGCTACTTTTGAAGCGATGGACAATGATTTGGCGTTACAAAATATCCTAACTGGAATGGGTACTTTAAGCAAGTCTGAATTAGCAGGAGAGAGAATGTTTGTTGCATTAGATAATCAAGATCAAGAAGATGAGCATTCATGTTTTTCAGATAATACACATAGAGATATATACACAAATGCTTTAGGAATTAGAAATATATATACTGGTTCCTACACAGCAGTCGATGGTACGGTAATTAGTGGTCCCTCATTTGAAGAGCTATTGGAAAAAGTAGACCCTACTCTAAAGTCTGATCTGGATGTAATATCTGCTTCAACTATAACAAAAGCTAATGCCATTCCTGCACCTTTTGATTATCAACTCACGGTTGAAACTACTGGAGGTTCAGGTCCTATTATGCAAACTATTACCGTTTTACAAAAACAAGGAGATAAAATTGTTGAAGTTGGTGCCGCAATAGGTGTAACTATCAGTACTACACTATAAGAAAATTAAAAAATCTAAAAATAAATATTGGTGGGTTCTAGGGCTCACCAATTTTTGAGTTTATGGAAAATAAGTTAATATTAGGTGTTATTATCTTAAGTCAATTAATATTTGTTAATTGTAGAAAGGATAAAACGATTGACCCAGAGTTAACACCTTTAACAGGGGAACAATACCCAGGTGGAGAACAATCTACGTTCAATCATTCAGAGAATGCTTTTGGACAAGTTGCTCCCGGATTATCTGGATCAAATGCTAATTATTTCTATACAGGAAATTCTCTATTCAATCAAAATTGGGTTTCTGCACCTGCCTCCACCACTGCAAGAGATGGCTTAGGGCCTACCTTGAATGGTAAATCTTGTTCCGCTTGCCATTTTAAAGATGGAAGAGGTCACGCTCCCAACTTTTTTGATCAACTTTCTACTGGATTTTTAATTAGACTAAGTGTGCCTGGTACAGATGCAAATGGAGGTCCTTTGGGCGACCCCAATTACGGTGGACAACTAAATGACCAGGCCATTCTTGGTGTGGCTCGTGAAGGTCAAGTAGAAGTTTCCTACACCGAAATTCAAGGAAAATATGCAGACGGTACAACATATAGCCTAAGAAAACCTACATATACATTTCCAGAATTAAATTATGGAGCAATGGCTCCTGATATAATGATTTCTCCTAGAGTTGGTCAACAAATGATAGGATTAGGACTATTAGAAGCCATATCAGAAGTTGATTTACTATCTCATAGTGATGAAAATGATGCTAATGGTGATGGAATTTCGGGTAGACCTAATATGGTTTGGAATATCCTTGAAAACAAGACTACCTTGGGAAGATTTGGGTGGAAAGCCAATCAGCCTAGTATAAAACAACAAGTAGCTGGAGCATTCCTTGGAGACTTAGGTATAACAAATTCATTAAATCCTAACGAAAACTGTCCTGGTCCACAATCAGATTGCTATTCAGCCCCTAATGGTGGAACTCCAGAAATTGATGATGAAAATCTTGATAAAGTTGTTCTTTACTCTGCCAACTTAGCTGTTCCTACCAGACCAGATTACAACGATCCAGATGTATTAAAAGGTAAAAAATTATTCAATGAGATGAATTGTGCCAAATGTCATGTGGCGAGTTATGTAACGGGAATACATCCCGAATTTCCACATTTGTCCAATCAAAAAATATGGCCTTATACAGATCTTCTTCTTCATGATATGGGTAGTGGACTAGCAGATAATCGCCCTGATTTTGAAGCTAATGGAAATGAATGGAGAACTTCTCCCCTTTGGGGAATTGGATTAATCCCAACAGTAAACGGACACACAAATTATCTCCATGATGGCAGAGCTAGAAACTTAACTGAAGCCATTCTTTGGCATGGAGGAGAAGCAGAACTATCAAAATTAGCCTTTATTAACTTAAGTAAATCAGAAAGAGATTTGGTGATAAAATTCTTAAATTCGCTTTAATGAAACAACGTTTTATAATACTTTTCTCTGTTTTAGCCCTTGCCAGCACTCTTATTTTTGTACGTTGCGTAAAAACGGATTTAGAACAAAGAGAAAATTTTGATCGAAAGTTAATGCTTCAAAATATTGCCAATGATTTATTTACTCCAACATTAGCGAACTTTCACAATCATTGTGAATTTCTGAAAGTAAAAATTGATTCATTTGCTAATACCCCAAATACTATCCATCTAGAATCATTACAAGCATATTGGCTGAAAACCTCCATAGCATGGGAATATTGTACAGTCATGGATTTTGGTCAAATTGCCAGCACATACGTGTATAACAAAATAGAATTTAGACCTTTCAATAACTTATTTATTGAAGATTATATACATGGAAATGATGTATTAAACGAATCGTTTATTGAATCCAAAGGATCTTCAGCTAAAGGACTTCCCGCAATGGAATACTTACTCTTTGACGAAAATGGAGACAATAATGTTATTTTAGATAGCATGAACAATAGTCCTTTTTCCAGCAGAAGACTACAATATCTTTCTGCACTTGGAGAAAACTTAATAATCAAATCAGAAGCCCTGCAAAATGTATGGTTAGATAGTTATTATACTGAATTTATTACTTCAGAAGGAAGTGAGTTAGGAAGTAGTATTAGTTTACTAACCAATGAGATTACTACTGTGCTTGAAAGAGTTTTGGTAAAGCAACTTGCTAAACCATTAGGCAAAACATCTGACGGGATTGGGCACCCAGAAGAA
>JBFHGR010000054.1:0-23920 GCA_041583015.1 Parvicella sp.
CAATGATCGTGAATTTTGTGGTTTCTTTTACGGTTTCAAGACTTACACCAGCACCTCCAAAAGAAGTACAGGAAATAGTTGAGAACATTCGTATCCCAAGTGGAGCAGGTGAAGCAACTAACATACACTAATAAATAAGTTCAAAACAAAAGGCAGGAATCAAAAGTCCTGTCTTTTGTTTAATTTTAGCACAATGAAAAAAAGACACGAACAGAAGTTAGTGGCGTTATCAATAGTTTTATTTTTACTATTCAATGTTCCATTAATATTAATTTTTGACAACAACAATGCAATATTGGGGTTTCCAACTTTTTATTTTTCTGTTTTTAGCATTTGGCTCATCTCAATTATCATTTCTTACATTATATTAAAGCGGCATTATGAATGATTATAGTCTAGTACTCATCATCATTGCCTATTTAGTTTTATTATTTTACATAGCTTATATAGGCGATAAACACTCAAGAAGAAAATGGGTCAATAGCCCATATATTTATACTTTATCCTTGGCAGTTTACTGCTCTGCATGGACCTATTATGGAAGCGTAGGTACAGCCGCAAATTCTGGCGTTAATTTCCTTCCCATTTACATTGGGCCTATCATTGCTATCCCATTATGGATAGTATTAATGAGAAAAATCATTAGAATTGCGAAACAGCATAATGTTGCCTCCATTGCAGATTTCATTTCATTAAGATACGGACGAAACCGTTTTCTAGGCGCACTGATCACAATAATATGTCTAATTGCTACAGTTCCATATATCTCATTGCAATTGAAAGCCATTTCTGAATCCTTTCAATTAATAACCACGAACACCAATTTTAAATCCAATGTAGTTTTTAGAGATTCTACTTTTTACATTGCTTTTATTCTAGCCATATTTGTTACCTTTTACGGCACAAGAAAATCAGATGCTTCTTCCAAAAATAAGGGAATCATGGCTACGATAGCTTTTGAATCTATACTCAAACTAGTCTTTTTTATCTCCATTGGCATATACGTTACATTCTACTTATTCGATGGCACTACAGACATTCATAATCAAATTAGCAAACAACCAAACTTCGATAGTTTAATAGGTCTTGGCGGGATTGACGGTGTTTTCAATTGGTTCCTAATGATCCTTCTATCTTTCTTCGCTATCTTTTTACTACCCCGACAATTTCAAGTTGGCGTGGTAGAAATTGGCCGTGAGAAACACCTTAAAACAGCCATTTGGTTATTCCCATTATACTTATTGCTTTTTGTATTTTTTGTAATCTTTATTGCGTGGGCAGGAAAACTATCCTTTCCAGACACGGTAAATGCAGACTACTACACCATATTATTACCTCTATCACAAGGCAATATTTTAATGGCTTTATTGGTGTTTATAGGTGGTTTTTCTGCTGTAGTATCCATGGTTGTTGTTTCTACAATTGCTCTATCCAACATGGTTAGTAATAACTTAATCATCCCTTATGGATTTTTAGATAAATTCATAAAAGGTAATCCTGACAAAAACTTAAGTTACATCAAAAACATTAGAAGAATAGCCATATTTATGATCTTCATAATTGCCTATGCTTTTTATGCCAATTTTTCCATAGAAATATCTTTATTTTCAATTGGACTTATATCTTTTGTCATCATTGCATTACTTGCTCCTTCTTTCTTTATTGGTCTATTTTGGAACAGAGGATCTTCACTTGGTGCTACTTTGGGAATCATAGTAGGGTTTCTTATCATCGTATATACCCTTATCATTCCTTTCTTCATTGAAGCCTACGGTGGGTCACAAGATTTTATAGAATATGGATTGTTTGGAATAAAAGCACTAAAACCTTATACGCTATTTGGAATAGACTTTCTTACACCTCCTGTTCACGCTTTCTTTTGGAGCCTTATCACTAATGTTGTCATTTACATCTGGGCTTCATTACTCACAAAAGGTAATTATAGAGAAAGAAACTACGCAGAGATGTTTATTAATTCTAAACATTATGATTCACTTCAAGACAGCGCATATGTTTGGAAAGGCGAAGCATATGTTGATGACATAAAAAATGTTTTGGTCAAGTTCTTAGGTGAAACCCGCACACAGAGTGCCATGGATCTATTTTTTAGAAAATATGGTCTCCCTGCCAACACATTAGTAGCAGACGCTAGACTTATCAATTTCTCAGAAAAACAACTTACCGGTACAATTGGAGGAGCTTCTGCTAAGATTTTAATTTCTAGTGTTGTAAAAGAAGAAAAAGTAACACTACCAGAGGTATTAAAAATACTGGAAGAATCCAAAGAAGCAATTGCTAGCAATAAACTACTACAAGACAAATCTGAAGAATTATTTGCGCTTTCTGCTCAACTAAAAGAAGCTAATAAAGAACTTATTCAAAAAGACAAACAAAAGGACGATTTTCTAGACACTGTTGCGCATGAAATCAAAACACCTCTCACAGGGATCAAAGGAGCTACAGAAATCCTTTTGGACGATGAAGATGAAATCCCACAAGATGTAAAACAGCAATTTCTCAAAAACATACTTCAAGATACTGACAGACTCTCGCGACTAATTCAAAACATACTTGATTTTGAAAAATTAGACACTGAAAGAGATCAATTAGATTTGAAACTTCACAATTTTAAAAATACTGTCAAAATTGTCATTGATAGTTTAACTCCTATTGCCAATAAACAAAATGCTCAAGTAATTTTTCACAAAGGTCAAAAAGTATTTTTGGAATATGATCAAGATAGAATCATTCAAGTTCTCACCAATTTAGTATCCAATGCACTTAACTTCTGTAATCAAGAAGCGGGAATAATTACTATTAAATACCAAATTACAAAAGATTATTTAGAAGCATCTGTGGCAGACAATGGTCATGGCGTACCACAAGAAGATATAGAATACATCTTTGATAAGTTCTACCAATCTAAAAATCAGAATACAATAAAACCTAAAGGAAGCGGCTTAGGATTAGCCATTGCAAAACATATAATTTTAAAACACGGAGGAAATATTAGTGTTAAAAATCAATCAAATAGTGGCGCAATCTTTACCTTTAAAATACCGATTAGTAAAACTCTAAAATAAAAATGAAAAAAATAGTAATAGTTGATGATGAGCCTAACATTGTAATGACTCTTGAATACACCTTCAAAAAGCAAGGATTTGAGGTTTACATAGCGAGAGATGGTAGTGAAGCGCTTGATATCATGGATGCCATTATCCCTGATATTGTGCTATTAGATATTATGATGCCAAAAGTAGATGGATACCAAACATTAAAATGGATAAAAAACAATCAACTACTTAGCCACACAAAAGTGGTTTTCTTATCTGCTAAAAATAAAACAACTGATATTGAGAAAGGACTAGAACTAGGAGTAGATAAGTATCTGACTAAACCATTTTCAATAAAAAAAATAGTCTCAGAGATTAATGAACTGCTTAACGATTCGTCCACTACTTAGCGATTAGGCCTTAACTCTCTAAAATAAAAATTATGAAATTAAACCCACTCACATCAGATATTGTAATTCTCATTTACATTGTTGCTACAATGTACTTGCGTTTGAATCTGGAAAGCACTGTGAATTTAAGTCCTATAATATCTATTGTGATAGGCCTAATCTTCATAGCGGTTTTATGGGCGCTAATTAAAATCAAATTCCTTAGTCCAAACTGGTTTGGATTATTTAATAAAAAAAATAACAAGCATGAATTATAGTGACAATTATCAAAAAAGTATTACCAATCCTGCCGCTTTTTGGGAACATCACTCAAAAAACATTGATTGGCATACCACACCAACCAAAACGCTAACTTCATCAGGTAATTGGAACACTTGGTTTGAAGATGGAAAACTAAATATGGCATACCTATGCATTGACAAGCATATTGCAGAAGGATTTGGCGAACAGTTGGCTATCGTGTATGACTCTCCCGTAACCAATAGCAAATTGGAAATCACTTACAATGAACTTTATCAAGAAGTAGGTAAATTAGCCAGCGGACTTTCTTCACTAGGATTAACCAAAGGAGATACCGCAATAATTTACATGCCAATGATTCCACAAGCGATATACGCCATGTTAGCATGTGCTAGAATTGGTGTAATACACTCTGTAGTCTTTGGTGGATTTGCCTCTCACGAGTTAGCTATTAGAATAGATGACTGTAAGCCTAAAGTAATTATAACTGCTACCAATGGTATAGAAATAGAAAGAATTATTCCATACAAACCACTTGTTGATCAAGCTATTAAAGAAGCTACTTATAAACCAGAAAAAGTAATCTTATTTGATAGGAAAATGAATGTAGATTTTGAACATACAGACCGAGACTTGGACTATGTAACTTTAGTCAATTCGTCTGACCTCTCACCAGCAATACCTGTGGAGTCTACTCATCCTTTGTACATCCTTTACACATCTGGAACAACGGGAACTCCAAAAGGAATCATCAGAGACACTGGAGGATATGCCACTGCATTAAAATATAGTATGAAGCACATTTACGGCTTAGAGCCAGGTGATGTTTTTTGGGCAGCATCAGACGTAGGATGGGTGGTAGGTCACAGCTACATTGTTTACGCTCCTTTGCTAAACAGAAATACTACTATTCTCTTTGAAGGAAAACCTGTACGAACACCAGATGCCTCTACTTTTTGGAGAGTAATTTCCGAAAACAAAGTAAACGTAATGTTCACCGCCCCAACCGCTATTAGAGCCATCAGAAAAGAAGATGCCGAAGGTAATTTAATAAAAAAGCACGATTTATCTAGTTTAAAATATCAATTTTTGGCTGGTGAAAGATGCGATATTTCTACTTTAAAATGGCTAGAAAGCAAACTCGGAATTCCTGTAATTGACCATTGGTGGCAAACAGAATCAGGTTGGCCAATAGTTGCAAATATGGCAGGGACAGAATTGCTACCTCAAAAAGATGGCTCTGTAACCAAGCCTGTCTGCGGTTACAACTTGCAAATACTAAGAGAAGATGGTACTAATGCCGCCCCCAATGAAGAAGGCTTAGTAGCGATAAAATTACCATTACCTCCAGGAAATTTAGTAAATTTATGGGGTAATCCTGCTCGTTTTGAGAATGCTTACTTAAAACGATTTAAAAATCATTATTTCTCTGGAGATGGAGGATATATAGATGAGGATGGTTATGTATTTATTACAGGACGTGTAGATGATGTAATCAATGTGGCAGGACACAGACTATCTACAGCAGAAATGGAAGAAGTTGTTTCTAGTCATCCTGCCGTTGCAGAATGTGCCGTTTTTGGTGTGCATTGCGATTTAAAAGGACAAAAACCTCTAGGTTTAATAGTTCTAAAATCAGAAATTGAAAAAAATAAAACAGAAATTGAAAATGAAATCATACAACAAGTAAGAAAAATAATAGGGCCTGTAGCTTCGTTCAAAGATGTAAAAACTGTTGCCAGATTACCTAAAACACGATCTGGAAAAATTTTGCGGGGCCTATTAAGGAAACTAGCAGACCATCAAGACTATGTTATTCCTTCCACTATAGATGACACTACTATTATTAACGAAATAAAAATGGTTTTCGAACCAAGTAATTAAATTTTAAAACTATGAGTAATTATCACATAAAACATCTTGAAGAGTATTTCAATGTATACAGAAAATCAGTAAGAAATCCAGAACTTTTTTGGGAAGAAATTGCAGAAGAGCAATTCATTTGGAGAAAAAAATGGAACAAAGTATTAGAGTGGGATTTTAAGAAACCAGAAATTAAATGGTTTGAAGGTGCCAAACTAAATATCACAGAAAATTGTATTGATCGTCACTTAACAGCCAATGGAGACAAGACTGCTATTTTATTTGAGCCAAACAACCCTAATGAACCAGCAGAACACATCTCGTACAAGCAACTTTCAGAAAGAGTGAACAAAATGGCTAATGTACTTAAATCTAAAGGTGTAAAAAAAGGAGATAGAGTATGCATTTACCTTCCTATGATTCCTGAATTGGCTATTTCACTGCTAGCATGCGCTCGTATTGGTGCTATTCATTCTGTAGTATTTGCTGGTTTTTCATCTTCTGCTTTAGCATCACGAATCAATGATAGTGAATGTAAAATGGTCATTACGTCTGATGGTTCCTACAGAGGCAAAAAATCCATCGATTTAAAAGTAATTGTTGATGAAGCCCTAACCGATTGCAACTCTATTGAATCTGTACTAGTAGTAAAAAGAACGAACACTGCTGTTACGATGCAAGAAGGCAGAGACGAATGGATTCAACCATTATTAGATGAGGCATCAAGTACTTGTGAGATTGAAGTTATGGATGCAGAAGACCCTTTATTCATTCTTTACACCTCCGGTTCAACTGGAAAACCAAAAGGCATGGTACACACCACTGCAGGCTATATGGTATATTCAGCCTTCTCTTTTAAAAATGTTTTTCAATATAGAAATGATGATGTCTATTGGTGCACTGCTGATATTGGTTGGATTACTGGACACAGTTACATTGTATATGGTCCATTAGCCAATGGTGCTACATCTATTATGTTTGAAGGTGTTCCTACATACCCTGATTATGGACGCTTTTGGGAAATTATTGAGAAACATAAAGTCACTCAATTCTATACTGCCCCTACTGCCATTAGAGCACTTGCAAAAGAGAACTTAGATTTTGTAACCAATCACGATCTTTCTTCACTAAAAGTATTGGGTACCGTTGGTGAACCTATCAATGAAGAAGCATGGCACTGGTACAATGATAATGTTGGTAAAAAGAAAAGCCCTATCGTAGATACCTGGTGGCAAACTGAAACGGGAGGAATTATGATTTCTCCATTAGCGGGTCTTACTCCTACAAAACCAACCTACGCTACACTACCTCTTCCGGGAATACAACCTACGCTAATTGGCGATCAAGGTGAAGAAATAAAAGGTAATCAAGTGGACGGAAAACTGTGTATTAAATTTCCTTGGCCATCAATAGCTCGTACTATTTGGGGCGACCATGAAAGATACAGAGAAACCTATTTTTCTGCATATCCAGACATGTACTTTACAGGTGATGGTGCACTTAGAGATGAAGTAGGTTATTACAGAATTACAGGACGTGTGGATGACGTAATCATTGTATCTGGTCACAACCTGGGGACTGCGCCAATAGAAGACGCTATCAATGAGCACCCAGCAGTTGCAGAATCAGCAATTGTTGGTTTTCCACATGATATCAAAGGATCTGCTCTTTATGGATATATAACCTTAAAAGAAACAGGAGAAAGTAGAAGACATGCTAATCTAAGAGCAGAAATCAATCAAATTATAACTGAACATATTGGGCCGATTGCTAAGTTGGATAAAATTCAATTTACAGAAGGTCTTCCAAAAACACGTTCAGGAAAAATTATGAGAAGAATCCTAAGAAAAATTGCTTGCAATGAAATTAATGGACTTGGTGACACTTCAACACTATTAAACCCTGAAATTGTGGAAGGAATCATTAAAGATCGTATTCAGTGATTTTATTAATTATTCATTTTACAAAAGCCTGTTTTACTCGTTTAAAGCAGGCTTATATTTTACCAAAACTTATATTTTAGTCCACCTACTTTCAAAAGGATTTGTTCCTAAATCACTCTTCAGTAGGATATAAAATTACTATAATAAGTATCGCATTCATAATGGATTCAATTAATATTTTAGACACTCAATGAGTTTATTTGAAAAGTGTTTATTATTTTGCCACTCAAATCTTAACTAAATGTTCTCCAAAGAAGAAGCAAAAGAACTAACAACATTATTCTGGACCAGTTTCGGAAAGTATATGCAAAAGCATAAACCGCAGTATTCAAAACATACGAAATGGGTTAATTACAAGACTGGTGTAAAAGATATTTACTTTAGATTGAGGGCTGATAAAAAAAGTGCTGAGATTGCCATTGAGATTCAGCATTCAGATGAGGCAATTAGAAAACTATTCTATGAACAACTTACCGAACTAAAGACAGTTTTTACAAGCATTGCAGGTGAATGGATTTGGGAAGAAGAAATATACAATCCGCAAGGAATTAAAATTTCAAAAATCTATCTATCGCATACACAACCTATAAATATCTACTTAAAAGACACTTGGGCTGATTGCTTTCACTTCTTTGAAAAACACATTGTAGACCTTGATGAATTTTGGAGTGACTTTAATGAGATTTTTAAAAACTTGAGTGATTAATATTCATCTGCATCTCCGCAAGGATTAACATCTGGATCAATACCACATTTACCAAATTCATTTTTACTTCTTCTTTTGTTTCCATCCTTAAGAACAGTTAAAGTTTTTTGGATGTCATTCATAGCATATTCTTTATTTAATGCGGTAAAAACATCTAAAACATTCATGTTTTGATAATCTAATTTAGCGATACGCTCAAATATAATCTTCATCATTTTTAATAAAAAAGTCCTGCAACGTAGCGTTACAGGACTAAATTGTACCCAAGATGGGACTTGAACCCACACGCACATAGTGCACTACGACCTCAACGTAGCCCGTCTACCAATTCCAGCACTTGGGTAGCAGAATACAAATATAATGTGTAAAAATGATTTGCTCATAATTTACTTTGCAAATATTTCGAAGTTTGATTTTCTCCATCATGACTCCAGCCAGGTGGCATGAAAATATACTTCAATTTATCACTCCATTTATTGGCTCTTTTTACATCTCTCCATAACGCCTTATATTCATGAGTTGCTATCTTCAATGGATTGAAGGTATTGATATTTGAAGTTATGCCATAAACTGGCTTCAACTTTTCGTCTTCTTCTTCAAATGAGCCAAATAACCTATCCCAAATTATGAATATTCCAGCGTGATTTCTATCCAAATATTTAACTTGTGTAGCGTGATGTACTCTATGATGAGAGGGAGTATTCATTACCCACTCCAAAGGCCCTAGTTTCCCCACCAATTCGGTATGCTGAAAAAATTGATAGACCAAACTAATAGACTGCATAATCATCATCCAAACAGGATGAAAACCTAGTAACGGAATCCACATGTAAAATAAAAATTTATAAAATGGCTCTCCCCAACTCTGACGCAATGCCACAGAGAAATTCATTTTCTCTGAAGAGTGATGCTGAATATGTGCTGCCCATAAAATCCTTACCGAATGACTCAATCTATGGTGCCAATAAAATGCAAAGTCATCGGCAAAAAGTAACAACACCCACATCCACCATGTATTTTCCAACGTAAATAACCTGAAATTATCGTAGATAAACAAGAATAGGAAGTAAGCAAAACTTTTGGTAACGATCCCAATCACCAAAACACCTAATCCCATAGAAATACACGCAGCCGAATCTTTTAATTCATAGACCTTTAGATTTCTTCTTACATCTATAAATAACTCAATTAGAATAAACAAAATAAAAACTGGAACAGCATACTTTGTCGGATCTTCTGTTATTCCAGGATTATTAAAAAATTCTAACATATGGTGAAACTAATGTTAATGGTTATGTCCTCCTGCTCCATGAGCATGACCATGCTCCAATTCTTCTTTGGTTGCTTCTCTTACATCAACTATTTCAATGTCAAACTTCAAATCCATACCTGACAAAGGATGATTTAAATCTAGTGTTACGTCTTCACCTTCTATTTTTGTAACCAGTGCTACAGCCATTCCATTGTTAGTATCAACTTGCACTTGCATTCCTTCTGCCAATTGCTCATCTCCATCATTTTGAAATCCGCTTTTTGGCACAATATGTACAAGTTCTTCATTGTAATCACCGTATGCATCTGCACTTTTCACCTCTGCCACAAACTTATCTCCCTTGGATTTTTCAGCCAATTGATCTTCCAAACCTTTAATTAAAGATGCTGTACCATGAAGATAAAGTAATGGCTCTCTTTCCAAAGATGAATCTAAAAGTTCTCCCTGTGTATTGGTTAGCGTATAGTGAAATTGTGCTACTTTGTTTTCTGAAATTTTCATTAATTCTTTTTTTTCAAAGGTAATAATTCATCATCTATTATCGAATAAATACACAAATAATGTCCTTATTGGTATTATTTATCATTCAATTCATCAAAAACACGCTATAAATCCACTGAAAAATTCTAGCTTTGTATCAATTAATCTAATCTAAAAATTAAATGAAAAATTTATTCAAAGCAACAATCGTTGCATTTTTAGCCTCAGCCATGATTTCATGTGGAGGTGCAGACAAAGCAAACTTTGTAGGAAACTGGTCTCCAGATTTAGGCTCTGTGGATGTTAAAATAAGCGATGCTATTCCTAGTGAATTTCAGGATAAAATAGACATTGATGAAATGAAGTCAGAAATGAAGAAAAACCAAAAAATGGCTGACAAAATCAACATGGAATTCAAAGAAGATGGAACATTCACTGTTGGTCCTGATGGAGATACTAAAGATTTCAAATGGGATGTTGATGGAGATAACTTAGTTATTTCTGGAAAAATACCTGAAGAAGCAGATGGAGATATGGGAGGTAAAGATTTTTCTTTTGCTTTCGAAATTGTAGAGTCTAGTTCTGATGAGTTTACTTTAAAACTTACAGGTGCTTCTATCATGGAACAAGCAAAAGCTCAGTTTGCTGAACAAGTAGATGAAGCAATGGGTGAGGCAGCTCCTGTATTAGGAATGTTAGATCTTGATAAAATTTTAGGAGAGTCTTGGGCTTCTTTAAAATTCAAAAAGAAATCTGCAGAAGCGTAATAAATAGTTCAAGTAATAAAAAAAGGGCTTAGCACAATGTGTTAAGCCCTTTTTTTATTGTAAACAAACTTTTACCACTTCAATAGAGCAACATCACTGTAAAAAAAAAGGAGCAAATTACTTCACTCCTTTTTGATAATATGCATTACGAATAATTATTGGTTAGCTAATTCCCTAGCTTTTAAGTTATTCATGATATATTCAAGATCTTTTGCTTCTCTTTTATATTTACCTGCACCAGCATTAGTTATTTGAGCTTTCTGAATATAATTATCAGCCTTAGTGTATTCACCAAGCCAAATGTATGCCTCAGCAAGATTAACATACAATAAAGCAGTTACTTTATCATTTATTCTAGCTTTATTATCCACTGTATTAGACTCAGTAAGTGCATCCTCCCAAATATTTATTGCCTTTTGCAAATTAGAAGCGGCTTCTTTTCTTGAAATAGATTTGTAGACTAAATCGTATCCACTTTTCGCTTTTGTATATCCATCAATCAAATCCGAGTAATTATGACTTTTATATTTTTTGACAGTATAAATTTCTGTATTGTAATTTTTCACAGGAAAACCACATTTATCATTAATCGTATTATTAATGTTTGTCAAAACTGAATTTACTTCTTCTGCTTGTAATGTTTTCCAGAAGTTATCTAAATTTTCGATAGACCAATATTCAAAATCGTATTGACTATTATACTTATCAATCAATTTAGTCTTTTTGGTAGCGTTAAAATTTTCGTTAACAATAATGCCTTGTCCAGGTGCTTCCAACTTTAATGATACTGGCATGACATATTCTGCAGTATATTGATACTTAGTTGTAGCTCCAGAACCAGTAACTTTCTCTACAATTCTAGCCTCAGTTAATCCTGAAAATTGAACAGTAATAGTTGCCCCACCTTCTCCTTTTGAAAAACCTTCAAGATTAATTTTACCATCCACAATTCCTTCCGAGATTTCTTCTGTCATCAAAGGCATACGCAACTCTTCCTTGAGTTCTGGCATCTCCGGATAAGGCTGTCTGGTTGGCTGTGGTAGTGCTGCGCCAGCATTTACTGACTTTTGCCATTTAGCCATTTCCAACAAATACATTTGATCAATTTTCTTTTTCTGCTCTACCCATGTTGCTAATTGCGCTTCGGCTAAATTTAACTTCACTTCAAAAGCTTCTAAAGAATCCTCGTTACTAGCTTGATATATAGAATGGTCAACAACAACATTATATACTTTAGTATTTTGTATTGGTGTACTAGGTTGTTGAATGTAATTAAACGAAATTTTTTGATCGTCAACATTTTGAGCAGAAGCTACAAACATGGTGAATAATCCTAAAAAGAGTATAGATTTTTTCATAGAATATTATTTTTAATACACTACAATTTTACAAAAATAAAGCCAAAGAATAAAATACTGATATTTATCACTTGAGTTTATCAGAAAAAGCTTTTCTAAACTTTTCCATCTTTGGTTGAATAACAGATTTACAATATTGTTTTTCCCCGTTTAGGGCATAGTAATTTTGATGATAATCCTCCGCATGATAGAACTCGCCAAAAGGATTGATTTCAGTAATAATCGGATTTTCCCAAGCTCCAGATTTATTCAATTGCTCTTTAAAATGCACCGCTATTTCTTTCTGGTGTTCTGAAGTGTAAAATATCGCTGATCGATATTGAGTACCTTCATCATAGCCTTGTTTATTAAGGGTTGTTGGGTTATGTGTTTGCCAAAACACCTCTAATATTTCCTGGTATGAAATTACGGTAGAATCAAATATGATTTTTGCCACCTCGACATGACCAGTTTGACCAGAACAAACCTCTTGATAAGTAGGGTTAACAACATCTCCCCCAGTATAACCAGATGTAACCGAGACTACGCCAATCAATTCTGTAAAGACTGCCTCAACACACCAAAAACAACCTGCTCCTAGCACAGCCACCTCCTCATTATCCATTTCTATTATCTCCTCATCTACTTGTGAGGAACAACTTATCGTTAGCATGGTTAATAAAAGTAATATTGTATTTTTCATAATTTTCTAATTCAAGCTAACAAAGCATTTGTACCTTTAGTACCATGAAAACAATTTTCCTTACATTTTGTTTATTAATTTTAAAAGTAGTTTTTATGGTCGGTCAAAGTAATGTGGAATTTTATGGTCATAGAGGATGCAGAGGACTACTTCCAGAAAACACCATAATAGCTTTTAAAAAAGCGCTTGAATTAAACGTTGACGGCATTGAGTGGGATGTAGTAGTCAATAAAAACAAAGAATTAATAATTTCACATGAACCATATGCTGCCCCTCAATACTGTATAGATAAATCAGGGAATCCTATTTCTAAATCAAAAAAAGGTAATTTCTACAAGATGTCTACCTCAGAAATTCAAGAAATAGATTGCGGTAGCAATGGAAATCCAAAGTTTCCAGAACAAAAAAAGATAAAATCAATAAAACCAACCGTCCAAGAAGCTTTTTCGGTGCTTGATTTATCCAATACAACAATTCTTTTTGAAATCAAATCTGAAGAAAAGGAGTACGGAACCTATCAACCACACCCTAAAGAATATGCTAAAATCATTGCTTCTGAAGTGGAAAATTTTGAATTCAAAAAGAACATAATTTTCATGTGCTTTGATCCAGTTATTCTTAATGAACTCCACAAACTTCTACCTACTCAACGCTATATATACCTTACCTATCAACCTTTAAAATCCATTGACTCATTTTTGACAGACATTGACTTCACTCCTTACGCCTTGGGCATGTACCATATCACTATTCGTAAAAAAGATGTGGAAAAAGCAAAACTTGCTAATGTAAAAGTTTTTGCATGGACAGTCAACAACGCAAAACAGTGTAAAAAACTAATCAGATATGGGGTAGAAGGCATTATTACGGATTACCCAGACAGGATAAGAAGAGAAGAATAAAGTTAATTGCACTCCTGTGTTATTTCCAAAAACACTTTTTGTTGTTCTTCATTTAACTTGACCTCACCATACTTTTTGTCCCACTTTTCATAGCACTGATTACCTTGAAGCGCTCCTTCATTTTTTTCAATTTCTCTACAGTTGCAATATTCATCCGCAATTGCTTTGGGGTTATTCCCTGAACAAGCTGATAACACAAACAAAAGTAGCAGCAATGGTATATTTTTCATCTAAAATTATTTTAAATCAACGTAAAGTATCTATTTTACTATTCAAATATAAAAGAAAAGGATTAGATCCTGTTACTCAACAATCAAAACATAAAAAAAGGACCATAATAGATCCTTTTATATTTAATATGTCGAAGATGTTTCTAAAAGTCTTTTAATGCCGCACAAGTTTCCATAAACTCTTCTTTCATCGCTTTGATCTCTGCTTCATCTTTACCTTCTTCCAACTTTTCCCCTATTTCTTCACACTCTTTACCTTTCGCTTCAAATTTTGCAGTTGCTTCAGCATTATCTTCTCCACTCATAGTCATCTCTGTTCCAAGCGTTAACATTTCCGTTGCGCACTCGCACATATCATCTAATGTTACTTTTTTTTCTTCAACTTTAGCTTTCTCTTGTTCAGCGTCATTTTCTTTATTATCACCACATGCCGATAATATTGAAACTGCCAAAATACCTGTTATAATAATTTTTTTCATTCTGTTATTTTTCATTGTTAATCAAAAAAAAAGGAACCTAATAGGCTCCTTTTTGAAATATCGTTAATCACTAACTAATTAGTGACCTCCCATTGCTTCTTTCATTGCTGGACAAGATTCCATGAACTCTTTCCCCATAGCTTCGATTTCTTCTTCAGACTTACCTTCTTGCATAGCTTTACCTATTTCTTCACATTCTTTCCCTTTTGCTTCGAATTCTTTCTTCAAATCTTCGTTTTCTGGATCAGCTTCCATTTTCTTACCTAATTCCATCATTTCAGTAGTACAAGAACACATATCAGCTCCACCACAAGAAGTCATTGCTAAACCAGCAGCAACAGTTAACGTTAATAATACTTTTTTCATCTTTGTTTATTTTGTAATTATATTAATATAAGTCGCAAATTTAATACTTCTTTATAACTATACAATTATTAATGCAAAAAAAGGGAGTCACAAAGACTCCCTTTAAAATTATATTCGTTCACTAATTGATTAGTGACCTGCTTTCATTTCCTTTACAGCGTCACAAGACTCCATAAATTCTTTCTTTAAAGCATCTATTTCTTCTTCAGTTTTTCCTTCTTCTAAAGATTTCCCTATAGCTTCACACTCTTCTGCTTTTGCTTTGAATTCTTTCTTCAAATCTTCGTTTTCAGCATCAGCTTCCATTTTCTTACCTAATTCAATCATGTCAGTAGCGCAAGAACACATATCAGCTCCACCACAAGAAGTCATTGCTAAACCTGCAGCAACTGTCAACGTTAATAATACTTTTTTCATCTTAATTTTTTTGTAATTATATTAATATAACGCCAAAATTAAAACAAATTACCTTAAACACAAAGAATAGTACACAATTGGCAAAAATATATGATGAAAGTATATAAAACCAAGAGATAACATCAATATCTGCTTTTAAACGTCTTAATATGTATTTTTGATTTATTTTTCAACTTCGCCAGCCGCCATACATTCTTCATTAAGAATGATTTCAGCCATTGCTTTTTGATCATCTTTGATTTCATCAAATGAATTAAACGTAGATTTTGCTTTTTCCATCATGCAATCACACTGTTCTCTAACCACCTTCATTTTATCACAAGCTTCATGAAATTGTTGTTCATCCTTTTCTGTCCAACCTCCGCAAGAAGTCATGCCGATAAAAGTCAACGTTACTAAAGATAATCGTGTATATTTTTTCATGATAAAAATTGATGTTTATTACGTACAAATATAAGGTTTGATTTTAATAGTACAATCTTTAGTATAAATTAAAAAAAATGACGTAGACCAAAGCTTAAATTTCTAATGGGAGCAAATTTTGCTTCTAAGGTTTGTTGCGTTCTAGTACCTATACCAACATAACTTCTAAAGAAACCAAACCCAGGTTCGTATTGAGCAAATAAGGATAAATTTTCTCGCAAACAAAGTCCAGCACCCAAAACAGGGGCAATTCCTATTCCATAGTCATCCCCTTGAAAAGGACTTAATTTTGACTTTCGTAGCGACATTGAGTAGAACAAATCCGCCCCTAAAACAAAGAAGAACCTTTGCTTATAAAAATACTTTTCACCTCCTATTGTCACATTAAAAGGAATCAATTCATGCTGAAATAGGTTTCCTTGTTCAAATCTTCGATAATTAAAAGAAACCCCAACTCGATAATGAAAACCTTTAGTATTTACTCTAGCATAATCAATATATACTTGCGGTCTATACCCTGATTGATTTGATGCTATTTCAATAAGATTGGCAACACCATATCCTATACTTTGTCTAAAACCTTGAATGGTATCAGAAAAGCTTCGTTCTTTTTGTCCAAAGGAAAGGGCGTTAAAGGAAAATATTAACAGAATAAAAGTGATCTTTCTAATTATAAACATGCAATTGATTATTATCAGGATTAAAAGCGGCCCTATATTGATATAATCCAGTAGTTGCAGGGCCCTCTAAAACAGAACCATCAAAAAGATGATACTTAGTACCATCACAGTCACAAGAAACAGTACTCCAAGTACTATCCACTACCCCATACCCACATGACTCTTGAACATTGTAAGTACATCTTCTCTCGTACGCCACAATAGTTTCGTAAGATTGCCTATAAAGGATGATACCGTCATTACCTCCTGTAATATAAACCCAACCTCCAATCCCGGCCAAATTAGAATATGCAGGTAGCGAAACATTTATGTACACGTCTACAGGAACATAAGGCATTTGTGTATTAGTCTTCCTACACCCCACTAACGTGAAGAGTAAAAAAATAAAAATCGAAATATGGTTTAGTATCTTCAAATCTAAATGCAGTGTTTTGTTTTTGTAAAATTAAACGAATATCTTTACATTTAAGTATATAAATGCAATCTTTAATTCCAAAAAACATTATGAAATATTTGTTTTTAATCATATCCTTCTTATTTATTGGTGCAATTTCATCAGATTTTCTAGCTCAAGGAGAGCCTGTAAATGAGCATTTTGAAAAAAAGAAAAAGGAAAGAAAAAAAGATGCAGAAAAAGCTGAGGAAGAAATTCTAAAAAAACATGAAAAAATTCAGAGTAAGCAAACTCAGAAAATGATGAAGGAAACCAAGAAAAAGTCTAAAAGATTAAAGAAAGGTCAGCATGCGCAACCCTTTTACAAAAGATGGTTTACAAAGCATTAAATCTGCCAATACATTCTTTTTGCTATTTATGTAAAACTAAAAATCCGTACACTTTCTGTGCACGGATTAATAAAAAATACTGGTTTAATATATTACTCTATTGTAATCTCGTATGGTAACCTTACTTGCATACCTCTCATTGTAGAAACTTGCTCTATGGTTTCCAACATTTGAATCATTTTTTGTTTAACTTCTGATTTTTCATCTTGCTCTTCCATCATTTCAAGTTGAGTAAGTAAATCCATTAGTTGATTTTTGGACTCAGGATACACTTTTACTTTAATTGCACTTTCCTTAACTCCCGCTTTTTCTGCTGCATAATTTAAAGCATCGTCTATTCCTCCCAACTCATCTACTAGGCCAATGTTTATCGCATCCGTTCCAGCCCAAACTCTTCCTTGACCAATACTATCAACTTCTGCTTGCGTCATTCCTCTTCCTTCAGCCACTTTTGTAGTAAAATCCATGTAGATATCATCTACTCCTTGCTGAATCATTAATCTCTCCTCTTCGGAAAGTCCGTTAAAGACACTTAAACTTACAGCATGTTCGTTCGTTTCAACAATGCTTGTTGTGATACCAACTTTATCCTCTAACATTGGGCCAAAGTTTGGAATTACTCCAAAAACACCAATTGATCCAGTTATTGTATTGGGTTGGGCATAAATTTTATCTGCTGCACAAGCGATATAATAACCACCAGAAGCCGCTAGATCTCCCATGGAAACAATCAAAGGTTTTGCTGCCTTAGCCAAAATCACTTCTCTCCAAATGACATCCGAAGCCAAAGCACTTCCTCCTGGACTATTGATTCTTAAAACAATGGCCTTGATGTTATCATCTAATCTAGCGTCATGCAATGCTTTTGCTACCGTTTCAGACCCAATAGTAGTATTATTACCTTTACCACTTTCAATACCTCCAACTGCGTATACTACCGCAATATTCTTATCTTCATCCTTTACTTTGTTATCAATTCTTTTGGCTGTATGATATGCATATTTAGAGAAATCAACGACATTCAAATCTTCCTCCTGCTTTACTCCTGCTTTTTCACAAATCATACTCATTATTTCATCTTGATACTTCACAGCATCAATTAACTTATACTGAACTGCAGTTTCTGCGCTTCTAACATAAACACTGTCTGCTATTTCATTAAGTTCATTCACTGAAATTCCTCGTGTCTCAGAAATACCTTTCAACATTTGGTTCCACATAGCATTAAGATAAGTCATAGTTTGCTTTCTATTAGCATCACTCATGCTATCTAACATAAAAGGTTCCACAGCTGATTTAAATTTATTATTAGACCCTCTAATGATCTGTACATCAACACCTAACTTGTCGATCATGCCTTTAAAAAACATCAATTCCGCACCTAAACCTCTAAAATCTACCATACCTTCAGGGAACACATACATCTCATCAGCAGCAGTTCCTAAATAATAAGATTTTTGAGTATAATTTTCAGAATAAGCTATCAAAAATTTATCAGATTTTTTAAAATCTAATAATGCATTTCTTATTTCCTCAGTACTTGCCATACCGGCAGACATACTTGACATATCCAATAAAATACCCTCTACTTTCTTATCTGATTTAGCTGCCTTAAGTGCTATTTTAATTTCTCTTATACCAATTGCCTTGTCCACCGAAAAGGTAGAAGTATTTAGTGCTGCAAAAGACTTTTCAGTCACAACATCTTTAATATTCATATGTAAGACAGTTTTCTCCTCATACACAAATGGTTTTTCATCAAAAACACTAAATGCGCCACCTACAACAGAAAACATTATCAAGAAAAACACCCCTATCAATAAAACTCCTGTAATAATAAACGCCAAAGATGACGCCCAAAAACTTCTCCAAAATGGTTTCATATAATTCTTATTTATTTTTAATTGGCTACAAAAGTACCTACAAAGTAATTCTTAAACAACTAATATACATAAATGGCTTTTGTTGTTTGTTTAACGGTTTTTAAGTAGTTTTGCAAGAAATAACCACGTATTTATGAAACATTTATTTTTTATTCTATTTATCATTAGTACTTCGTCAATGTTTCTTTTAAACTGCTCTACTAAAGAGAACGAAAGTGCTAAAGTAATACACACAAAAAGTTGCACAATTGCTATTGAAGGAATGATGTGTGAGAAAGGCTGTAAAACAACTATTCAAAATAAATTAAGAGAAATGGACGGGGTCATTAACTGTGATGTTGATTTTGAACTTCAAAAAGCATTTATAACCTACGATGCCAATATAGTTTCGGCAGAAGATTTTATTCAAACCATAAATAACATTGCAGACGGAGATTTGTACAAATCTAAAATCATTGAAGATAAAGACATTGAGAACCTTCCGTCTGAAGTGGATCAATCAACTAATGATGAATCTATAAGTGTTAGTTTCTACAATTTTGAAACGCCAGATTTAGGTGTAAGTTTTTACGAATTGATCTTATAAAAAGGATTGCTATGAGTTATCCAATCTCTTCTCATCTTGCTCACACCAGTGTTCACCCATATAGAATAGACGTGTCTCACGCTGAGGGCTCCTACGTTTATGACAACTCTGGAAAATCGTACTTAGATTTTATTTCAGGAGTCTCCGTTAGTAATATTGGTCATAGACACCCTAAAGTGCTAGCTGCTGTAAAAAAACAGTTAGATCAATATATGCATGTTATGGTATATGGCGAATTTCACCAAGGTCCGCAAGTTGATCTTGCCACAAAACTAAATGACATTCTTCCAAATGGTTTGGATGTATCTTATTTCGTAAACTCTGGTACTGAAGCAAATGAAGCCGCTTTAAAACTTGCCAAAAGATTTACTGGAAGAAACAAAATAATAAGTTTCAAAGGAGCTTATCATGGAAACACACATGGCTCAATGAGTGTTAGCCATAATGAATACAAAAAATTTCAGTTTAGACCTCTGCTTCCCAATATTCATTTTATAGAATTTAATAATGAACAAGAATTTTCCAAGATTGACTCGGAGACTGCTTGTGTTATTGTAGAACCTATTCAAGCTGATGCGGGTGTTAGAATTCCCGCTCCTGGTTTTTTGAAAAAATTAAAAAGTCATTGCCAAAAAGTTGGTGCACTTTTAATTTTTGATGAAATTCAAACAGGCTTTGGTAGAACTGGAAAAATGTTTGCTTTTGAGCATTTTGATGTTACTCCCGACATATTAACAATTGCCAAAGGATTTGGTGGAGGAATGCCTATTGCTGCATTTATATCGTCACAAGAAATTATGCATAGTTTAACATTCAATCCACCACTAGGCCATATTACTACTTTTGGAGGTCACCCAGTATGCTGTGCTGCTGCCTTAGCCAATATTAATGTTCTAGAATCCGACAATATCATACGCGATGTTGAACAAAAAGGGCAATTAATTGAATCCCTACTAGTACATGAAGCTATCATCGAAATAAGACGCAAAGGCCTCTTTTTTGCGATTGAGATGAAAGATGCCGATATCGTTTCTAGAATAGTATTAAAATGCAAGGAAAACGGCTTATTGAGTTTTTGGTTTCTATCCAACCCAAATAGTTTTAGAATTGCTCCTCCTCTTATAGTTACTGAAGTTGAAATTAGAAAAGCATGCAAAATAATTCTAAGTGCAATCAATGCGTCTCAGTATCCCAAATGTGCTGAGTAATAACTCCACCATTTTTAAAATAACTTGTAGTCCATCTTGTCGTCACTTTTTTGTATTGATCGGCTTTATTACCGTTTACAACCGTTCTAACAATAGTTACTTCTATTACTTCGTCCATGTTATTTTTTCTTTGATACATCTCCTCAGTAACACCCTCTTTGTACTGGTTAACTAAAGGATCAATATTTTCATCGGAAAACATCGTGGCTTTTTGATTTTTGACGTCATTATATTCTAATGATTTGTCATACCCTGTTTCATTATGACTATTCGCTTCAAGTCCATCCTTTTGCAACTTTGCATTCTTATAACTAGCCACTTCATCAACATTGTTTTCACGCATCAAATCCTCTTCTTTGGGAATTTTAAACTGCTCTGCTTTTATTTGTTCACTTTCATAATAAGTATCTTGACGTTTTTCTGTATACACCTCAACCTCATTCATTTTATCATTGTAGTAAGAATCTTGATATAACTCCATTGCATCCACATTATGCTCTCTTGGTATATCAGCATCCTGTGAAAAATTCTCAAACTTAAAGGTCATTTCCGCATTATATTCGTTTAAATCATCGGTCTTATTTGTAAAACGCTCAACACTAGCACTCATATCCTCTTCTTGTTTGAGTTTATAAGCATCCATTTGTTTCACTGTCTCTTCTTGTCTTCTTTCATCTGCTCCAACAGAAAAAGTTTCAAATTTCGCAGTCAAGTTCTCAGAAGCCTTATAATTATCATAAGTCAAATCTCTATTTTGATCAACCCAACTCGATTCTATATCAAGTTCTCTCTCCTTCACAACTTCCATGTCAACAATATTATCTTCTCTTTGAACGTCTCTAAGTTCTTCTACTTTGAAACGTTCCAACTCTTGGGCATTATTATATCTATCTATTTCATACGATCTAATTCTTTCAACATTTCCAAAATCTTTAATCTTATTACTCTCCTTTTCTTTGTAAGCTTCCATTTTAGGGATATTATTTTCCCTTTGCTCTTCCCATGACTTTTGTATACTACTTCTTTCTATTTCCGAAGCATTATTAAAATGATCAACTCCGTAAGACCGTCCTTCAGCTGTACTTGTGAAATCTTCAAGTTTTGTTAGCTCATTCTCTTTAATGGTTTCGAAAGCAGGCAAATTATCCACTCTCTGATCGTCCCATGTATTTTCTAATTCAAATCTTTCGGTTTGCATTCTCCATAAGTCTCCATGTTCAGTTTCTGTTCTATTAAGCTGCATATCTTTTTCAAGGTCATCAAAAGATAATTTCTCCGCCTTTCTATTCGCTATAACAACATCATTACCAGAAATCTCATCTAACTTTCCTTGCTCTAGCAATTGTTGCATTTCAAGTTCTGTCATACCAGTTACCTTTTCCCCCATATAATTTGGGTCAATCGCTACAGTGTTTTCAGCTTCGCTTTTTGCCTTCGCTTCTTGCTTTTGTTTTTCCAATAGTGCATTTATTTCCTCAATTCTTTTTTTAGGATGCACCACTTTAGGCATCAATGCAGACGCTTTTTCATAGACTGATTTAGCGTTATAATAATCCTCATTATCAAACATCTCATCTGCTTGAGCAACTAAAATTTGGAATTCATCATTTTTTCCAGAATTTAGTCTTGCTTGTTTTATTTTCTCCAATTGAGCAGGAGGATAAGGGTCAGCAGCTTTTAACGTTATAGCTCTTTTATACAGTTTTTCGGCACCATCCAAATTCTTAGCGGCAAATAATTGATCTGCTTTGTCAATAATTTTTTGATACTGTGCCTCTATTCCTTTATCTGCAAGTTCTTTTAAGAAATTATTTAATCTATTTACCTGCTCCTGCGGATATGTTTCGTCAGATTTTATCTTATTTGCAGCTCCATACAAATCTTTTGCTTCTCCTACCAATCCTTCATCTTCTTTCTCAAACGCTTCATCTCTTTTCGCATCCGCTTTTTGAATTGCCGCTTGATATTTTGCAACCAAAGCCTCTTCACCAGCTGCAGCGTCAAGTAGTTTTTTTATCTCATCAATTCTAATTTGAGGTTCACTTTCGTCAGGTAAAACACTTTTTGCTTCAGTATAAGTAGCGATAGCATCTTCGTAAGCCTTAGCTGACTTTTGTCCATTCGCTTTCTGCATCAATGCATCATATTGCGCCTGTTTTGCAGCTCGTTCTTCAGCTGCTTTATCTTTATTGTTTTCTTCTGCCAATCTTTGGTCAATGATAGCAATTTGATCATTAGGTCTAGGACGATCAAAAATTGCTTTCGCCTTCAAATAATCTTCCTTAGCTGCTTGCCATTGACTCGACTCAAATTTTCCATCAGCACTACTAATTAAACTATTATACTCATCCTCTTTAGCCGACTTGTTAGCTAGGATTCCATTTATTTTCTCTATCAAAGCATCTGGCTCAGTTTTTCCGGGAAAATTAGTTTTAGCTTTTTCACATAAACCTATTGCCTTATCATATTCTTCTTCATCTGCTAATTCATTCGCCTTAGCCATAATTTTATTAAACAATTCATCTTGCTCTTCCTTTAATTGATCTGCCATCAAAGCATTTACCTCATCAATTTTCTTTTGAGGAAGTGGATCACTAGGTTTCTTAACATTTGCTTCAGTATATAATGACTTAGCTTTCTCCCAATCTTTAGCATCTTTAGCAGCGTCTCCATCCGCAATTAATTTATTGAATTCTTCATCTAGTTTTGCCTGAGCATTATTTTGGTTTTTAACTGCTTCATAATTCGCCTTTGCTGACTTGGCCGCTTCTATCTTTCCATTGGCTTTTGGATTGTCTACATCCAAATCTAATGCACTTTGATAACTGGCAATTGCTCCATCAAAATCTTCAGAACTCAAACTTCCATCTCCACTTGCTATAAACTCATCAAACTTAGCCTGCTTCTCTGCCGCCAACTTAGCAGCTGCTTCCTCTCCCAGTTTTGCTTCATAATCTGCCTTTGCTGACTTGGCCGCTTCTATCTTTCCATTGGCTTTTGGATTGTCTACATCCAAATCTAATGCACTTTGATAACTGGTAATTGCTCCATCGAAATCTTCTGAACTCAAACTTCCATCTCCATTTGCTATAAACTCATCAAACTTAGCCTGCTTCTCTGCCGCGTCAGCCTCTGCCTTTGCCGCATCTTCTGCCGCTTTCTTCGCATCCTTTGCTCCTTGTATTTTA
>JBFHGR010000055.1:0-23732 GCA_041583015.1 Parvicella sp.
GATAGAAACGGATTATCTTATACTATGACGATTACTTCTCCATTGAGAGTTGCAGTAGTTTGTAGATGGATAAAACAAGGGGTAGTGGAAATACAGCCTGATGGACTTTACTTAAGAGTAGTAGATTTTGGTTCTGGTAGTTGTGATGCAACTGCAACTGTAGAAATCAATAGTCATACTTACACTATTAGCGCTTTATAAAAATATAATGAATACGGTTCGTGAAGCGAATATGTGTCGGAACTTGCTCATATAAAAAAAAACTGAGAATAAATGAATATTTTAAAGAGTATACTAGTTGTTTTTTGTGCGACAATCTTATTGTTTGGTTCTTGCTCTATTGAAAAGAGACAGCATACATCAGGTTATCATGTTGAATGGCGTAAGTCAAATAAAAGTATTGCAGTAGCATCGGAAGAAAAATCAAAAGACGATAAACAGTATTTCATTACGAATGAAATTGTACAACCTACTGAAGGTGAAAATCTACTTGCTGCCAACGAGGAATTTAATTTAAAACTTTCTGAGACTAAAAAACTAAAAGAGAATATAGCTTCTTACCAGTATAAAAGTCAAAAATTGATTGAGGAGTGTGATGTCATTATACTTACAAATGGAGATGAGGTTTCTGTTAAAGTATTGGAAGTAGGAATTTCTGAGGTGAAATATTTAAAATGTGATAATTTGAATGGGCCAAGTTATGTCATCGCAAAACAAGAAATATTTATGATTAAACATAGTAATGGATCCAAAACTGTTCTTACCACTCCTGATTATAGTGCACCTACGCCTACGGTAAATAATAATAAACTAACAGAGACAGATTATCTGGATACCGTGAATTCAAACGATAAAAGTCTTGCGGTTGCGGTTGTATTGTGGTTTTTTTTAGGAATAATTGGTATTCACCGTTTTTATTTGGGACATATTGGAATTGGCGTACTGTATTTACTTACAGGAGGGCTTTGCGGTATTGGTTGGTTAATTGACGGTATAATGCTTGTCACTGGCTCATTAAAGCCTAAAAATGGCGATTATATTGATTAGTTGTTCAGTTTGTATTTAGGTTAATAATGATTTTTAGAAAGATGGTAATAACTACCTATTTTATTTTGCTTTTGGTTTTGCCAATATTGCTAATCATTTTGCCTTCAGACTTTTTTGATAATGGACAATCGGTTTGTTTTTCTGTGCTTTTATTTGATCAAGAATGTCCTGGGTGTGGTATGACAAGAGGTGTGCAGCATCTACTTCATTTAGATTTCATGACAGCCTATCAGTTCAATAAATTAAGCCTGATTGTCTTGCCTTTATTGATGTTTTTATGGCTCAAAGAAGTGTATAGAATAACTAAAATGTTATTTCTAAAAAAATATTGATTTGAACAAATTTAGTAAGGTGATGATGCATTAAGCATCAAATTTATCCGTGAATGGTTTCTTGTTTGCCATAGTTTTTGATGATAGAATCTTCAAATGCTAACCATTCTTTCCACCGTTTATCTACGTCTGTATCTACTCCGTACTTTCTCGCAAATTTCAAGAATGTAGTGTAATGATTAGCTTCACTAACCATCAGGTCATTGTAAAATTTAGCCAACTCTGGATCTTTAATGTTCTCCGATAAAGTTTTAAATCTTTCACAACTTCTTGCTTCAACCATTGCTGCAAAAAGTAATCTTTCGCAGAGGGCTTGTGTTCTACTTCCGTCCTTCTTCATAAACTTAAACAGTTCATTCACGTAGTTGTCTTTTTCTTCACGTAATAACTTAAAACCTTTTTCACGAATGATATTAAGGACCATCTCAAAATGTTGCATTTCTTCAATAGAGATAGCAGTCATTTCGTCTACCATATCATCTAAGTCAGAATTGTATGTAATCAAAGCAATAGCATTAGAGGCTGCTTTTTTTTCACACCAAGCGTGATCAGATAATACTGCTTCAAGATTTGTCTCTACCAAATCTACCCATCTCGGGTCAGTTGTTAATTTAAGTCCTAGCATAATCGTTTATTGAATTGCAAAATTAATGAATTTACTTTGTTTGAACCTTGTATTGATACATTTCATATGCTTCACCTACTTCAATTAGTTCGACCTGCGTTGTGTCAATATCCCACTGCTTACAAATTTCATTAATGGTCTGATGGTGTTTAGTGCTGACTGCAATATATGTATTCGCACTTTTGATATTAAAATCTTGATTATCTCGCAGAAATTCCTTCCAATAATATTGAATTGGAGCCTCCATTGGAAATTGACAAACAATAGTACTAGGTTCAGAAATACTAGAAACGATTACCTCGGCATTTGCATATCTGAAATCATTCATCATGAAGGCTTTCTTTTGATTAATAGAAAATTGAATAATCAAGACAGCTAACGGAAGGAAGTAAATGATGTTTTTTTTAGTGTTTGTAAATAGGGACCCTAGTTGTTCCGCCAATGGAATGTAGAGAAATAAAAGCATTACACTCCAAACACGAGCAGGTGGAATCGCCTTTTGAAGTAGAATTACAATAGTAAATGATATGATTGCCATCAATAACCATTGTTTGGATTTAGATTTTCTAAAAAGATTTAATAATAGTATGATGACTAAGAAACCAAAGTAAATGGGTTTAATCATTATGAAATTGTAGTAAAAGTCACGTAAGCCATGTGCTATGTGATAAGTAAATAACTTGCTATAACTTTCAGTTTCTCCAACACTCACCTTGGAAGTGATATTCATTCCGTATATAAGTAGAATTGGTAAATATAAAATTATTGCCCCCATTATCGTAGCAATAGATAGTTTTATGGCAATTGTGATTTTTTTGCGAACTACTAGAAATAACATAAAAGCGCCCAGTGGAATTATTGCAACTGGTACAGTCCAAATAGCCAATGAATTAAAAATAACGAAAAGTGTTAAGTATTTTGATTGTTGATATTTCAAATAGGAGAGTAGCGCTGAGCAAGACCAGATGCTTAATAGCCAAATAAGTGAGTAACCCCTGCCAAGAACTGAATATTCGATTAGGATTGGTGAAAATGCAAATAATGAAACTAAAAATATAGCTTGTTTTTTATTGTTGAATAATTGTTGCCCAAGAACAAAAAGAGATGGTAAGCATAGCATTCCTGCAATAAAAGCGGGTAACCTTATTGCCCATTCTTGAGATCCAATGAATGTCCCTAGTAATTTATTAATCAAATTATAGAAAACATGATTGTTGGGATAGTTGTAATTTGATAAAATATTAGCAAAAGAAGAAGTAGAATATTGATTGACAGAAAACGCTTCGTCATAAGTAATAGGATCATTATATAGAAATAACCTAATCAAACCACCGATAAAAATGATGGATAAAATCACAACATTTGTGGATAATTCATTCTTTTTGAAAACATTAAGGAAGTTGTGAAATTGGTCTAAAACAAAAATACCGAGTCCATCTACCCAATTTTTGAAACTTTTTAAATTATAAATAAGATATCCGATTACCACTACTAGCAATAGAGCGATGACTAGTCCATTTGTTTTTAATTGGTGGAATGTGTCAATGTTCCAACTTTCAGGGTTGCCATCTTTTGTAGCACTACTAATTTTTTCAGTAAGCCATTCGTATGAAATAAATTGTATGGTTATAAGCAAAATTGCTAGAATAACTAACACACTAAGAACAACAGAACTGAAACGTAATTTCATACCTTAAAATTAGGAGTTTATTTTGAATGATAATTAATAAACAACGTATTCTTTTTACGCTTTATATAGACTATATTTGTGTCAGTAATGGAGTACGCAATTGTAGATATCGAAACCACAGGAAGCCAATATGGTGCTGATAGTATCACTGAAATAGGCATTGTTATTACAGATGGTGTAAAGGAACTAGATAGATATGAAACTTTGGTTAACCCTCAAGCTAGAATTCCAAAATTTATTGTTCATTTAACGGGTATCAATGAAGAAATGGTGGCTGATGCTCCTGTTTTTGCAGATGTAGCACATGAAATACATTCATATCTTGAAGGAAGAGTTTTTGTGGCACACAATGTGAATTTTGATTATAAAATCGTTAAAAGTCACATGGAAAGTGTGGGATTGACTATTCCTTCCAAAAGGCTTTGTACGGTAAGATTAAGCAGAAAAATTATTCCTGGTTATCCTTCTTATAGTTTAGGTAAATTATCTGCAAGCTTAGGTTTGAAACATCAGAATGCTCACAGAGCAATGGGAGATGCAGAGGTAACTGCAGAGTTGTTCAATATCCTTTTTGAAAAGAACAATGGAGAGTTGGAAGAATCTTTGAAAGCGAATTCCAAAGAAGCGACATTACCTGCCAATTTACCAAGATCTAGTTTTGATAAGTTACCCAATAAAGCTGGTGTTTATTATTTTCATGATTCCAAAGGAAAGATTATTTATATCGGAAAAGCAAAAAGTATAGTTAAACGGGTGTCTCAGCATTTTACTGGAAAAAGTAATTTGGATAAAAGAGGTTTCCTAGAGTCTATTTTTGATGTTTCGTATGAGTTAACCGGCAATGAAGTTGTTGCATCCTTATTGGAAGAAGCAGAGATTAAACATCATTGGCCAGAGTATAATAGTGCTCAGAAAACACAGATTTTAAAATTTGCAGTTTACAAATATCAAGATCAAGCTGGTCATATTCGATTGGGAGTCAATAAAATTTCGCACCAATACAAAGGTATTATGCAGTTTCCGTCACTGTCCAAAGCAAGAACTTGGTTGCTAGAAAGTGTAGAAAAATTTAATCTGAATGCTTCTTACTGCGGTATGCAAGTTTTTGATGATAGTAGTATTTCATTGGAGCAACATTCCAAAAATGTAAAAAAATTCCTCAAAGAATATTTAGCGCTTGAAGAAACCATTGTGTGGACAGGTGCAGGAAGGAATAAAAGAGAGTTTGCTTTTATCCTAATGGAAAATGGCGTCTATCAGGGGTTTGGTTTCATTGATAAAGATATGTCCATTGAAAAACTAGAAATGTTAAAAGAATATCTTATTCCACAACATGATACCGTGATGACGAGAAGAATTTTAGCTTCCAAAAAAGAGAATAGATTGAGGAAGAAGATATTATCTTAGTTATTTCTTCTCAAACATCATAATACTTTCCACATGTGCTGTATGCGGGAACTGATCTACCAATGAGAACTTCACTAATTCATATCCAGCCTCACGCAACTCTTTAGAATCGCGAGCTTGAGTAGCAGGATTACAACTTACATATACAATTCTTTTTGCGTCCAATTCAATCACACGTTTTAGTGCTTTTGGGATGATTCCCGCTCTTGGAGGATCTAGAATGATCGTATCTATTTTTCCTTTGTATTGAGGATATTCTAATAAGAATTTGCCTACATCTGCAGCAAAGAAATCAAGATTGTCAATGCCATTTAATTTAGCATTTTTCTTAGCATTTTTCTTAGCATTTTCTATAGCAGATGCTACAATGTCCACACCGATAACTTTTACATTTTTAATTTGAGAAGCGAGTAATTGACCTATTGTACCTGTTCCACAGAATAAATCCATGACAACACTGTCTTCCAATGGATTATTTTCTAATGTGTAATCAATCACTTTTTGGTAAAGTTTTTCGGCACACTTTGGATTGGTTTGAAAGAAACTTTGCATGCTAATTTCAAAGTTCAACCCAAGTAAATTCTCAATAATAGTAGCATTACCATAAATCACATCACTAGGCCCATGTTCTAGTTTGGCTCTATCAGCAACATCATCATTTACTGTGTGAATTACTCCTGCCAATCTTGGCCCTATTAGTTCAACCAATTTGGCAACAAATCCTTTTTTATCAAATTTATCAAGATTGGTACTAGAGGTAACTAAGTTTAAAAGTAATTTATCTTCATGAAAACTTTTTCTGACCACCAAATGTCTAAAGAATCCTTCCTTCTTTGGAGGATGCCAAGCAGGCAATCCAGACTCGATAAACCAATGTCTAAGTTCTTTTAATTTGTTTTCCCATTCTGCATCAAAAAGTCCGGAATCCTTGTCTAAATTCTCTACTTTCCACCAAGTGCCAGAATGTTTAAAACCGAATCCAAAATCATCCACCTCTTCCAGTGTTTCCATATCATGTCTAATCACAGAAAAAGAATATTCCATCTTATTTCTATAATTGTACGGGTTTGGAGAATTGATGAATTCGTCAAAATAAGATTCCGCATTTTGTAGTTCCCCAATTTTTCTGAAAAGATCAATACTTGCTTCTTGCTTAAATTTTGTTTGATGTTCTATAGGAAGCGTTATGTATGGAGCCCCAGATATTCTTTGATAAGGGATTTCCTGCTCGAGGTCAGAATGCTTAATCACTTCTAGTAATCTACATTCAGCGTGTTTTTTGCGCTTCTTCATGACTCTTGCTTTTACAATTTGTCCAGGAATTGTGTTCACCACAAAAACAACAAACTTTCCACCGTCTTCAGTTTCTACTCTGCTTATTCCTTTGCCACCAAAAGCTAAATCATGGATTTCAACTTCTATATCTTCTCCTTTCTTAATTCTCATATATCTTCAATCTTTAGGACTTCAAATGCTTTGTTTGTATGATTTTCTGCATTCATTAGGTCGTGAAAAATTTCCACAATTATACCTTCCTCATTAATGATGTAGGTATATCTTCCCGGAATTAAACCTAGCATAGCCCTTGGAACTCCAAATAATTTTCTTAATTTTTTATCACCATCACTTAGCAATGTAAATGGTAGATTGTGATGTTCAGCAAAACTCTGATGACTTTTGGCGCTGTCACCACTTATACCTATTACTTCACAGTTATTATCTTGAAATGTAGCATATGCATCTCTAAATGAACAGGCTTGCGCAGTACAAACTTTCGTTTCATTCTTTGGGTAGAAATAAATGACTAATTTTTTTGATCCAATTAATGGAGTACAGTCAAATGGTTTTCCATGTTGGTCTATACCTTGAAATGATGGGCACTTGTCTCCTATATTCATATTGTTGAAAGATTACTGGGTGCAAAAGTAGTTTTACTTGTGTTTCTATGCCTATTTTAAGTTAAACTTTTTAACAATTGTTCGTAAAATCAGTAATCCCTTAATAATTTCTTATCTTCGTATCAATGATATTTTATGAAGATATGAGAATAAAATTACTTTCCATTATTTGTCTTTTGCTTATTGGTGGCAACATCAAGGCACAAGATTCTACATTTATTAATAAACTGGACTCATTGGGTGGTTTGGATGATAGTACGAAGGCTATTATGACCTACAATGAAGGGCTAGATTTTATGAATAGTAAAAAGTACAGTGAGGCAATCTCTAAATTTAATAGTGCATTGACACTTAACCCTGGATTGGTGGATGCTAAATTCAGTAGAGGTATGAGTTATATGCAGTTAGGTAGTGATGATAAAGCAATTGGTGATTGGCAGACTTGTATAAAAGATAGTGCGAGTTATGAAAAAGCTTATACTGAAATCATTAGTTATTACTTTAATAAAGGAGATTACAAAAACTGTAAACCCTACTTGGATAAAGCAAAGGTTTTAAATCCCAAAGAATCTAAATATCACTATAACGAAGGGGTTATGCATTTTGTAAGCAATAATCTTGATTCAGCCTTGCTATCTTATAATCAAGCTATCCAACTAAATAGCAAAAATGCTTATGCATTGAATGATAGAGCAGGCATTTACGTCAAACAAGGAGAATTGGATAAAGCCATTCAGGATTATGAAAATTCTGTGAAAGCTGATGGTAAACTTTCCTTTGTTTACAATAACCTTGGGTCAGCATACAGAAAGAAAGAACTTTACGATAAAGCGATTGCATCTTATACTAAAGCTGTTGAGTTGGATGATAAATATGCTATCGCTATCAATAATAGAGGTATGGCATATTTTGCAAAAGGAGAAGTGGATAAAGCAAAAGCCGATTTTGATAAAGCAATTAGCTTGAAGATTGATTATGCATTGGCATATAATAATAGAGCTTCTGTTTACATCCAAAAAGAAGAGTGGAATCTGGCGGTGAAAGATTGTAATAGAGCAATAGAAATAGATTCCGAATATGCTTATGCTTATTATAACAGAGGTATAGCAAAGGAAATGCTAAGAGATTTGGACAATGCTTGTCAAGATTGGAATAAATCTTACGAGTTAGGGCTGGATGCAGGAAAGACACATTTTAATACTTGGTGTAATAGATAATAAAGGATGATCATGAAAAAATTAACAATAGCATTACTAACATTAGTTTTCTTTTCATCGGTTTACGGTCAAGATAATTCCGTGCCATTTGAAAAAAGCATCTTTAAAGAAAGAAAAGATGAGTTTAAAATTGCAGTGGAGCACATGGAAAACGCAGAGGAAATTTATGAAAATTATCCACCTTCGATGTGGTCACAAGCCATAGATGATTTTGAAAAAGCGTATGCTTTTAACCCTAAAAATGCACCGCTGAATTATAAATTAGGAGATTGTTACTTAAATTCTAATTACAAATCAAAAAGTCTTAAGTTCTTTCAAGATGCGTATAAGTTAAACCCATCTATTCAGCAGGACATACATTTCAAATTAGGTAGAGGTTATCACTTGTCTAGTATGTTTGAGATGGCCTTAAAAGAATACAAAATTCACTTAACAAAGATTACTGGAAAAGAGATTGAAGCGGAGAAGAAACTAACCAATAAATTGATTCGTGAATGTAATACTGCTATCGAAATGGTTAAAAATCCTATTCGAGTATGGGTTGATAATTTAGGAAAAAACATAAACAGTCCTTTTCCTGATTATGCAGCTCAAATATCGGCAGATGAATCTGTAATAATTTATACTTCTAGAAGACCATCGGAATATAGTACGGAGCAAATTGGAGGAATGTATAATGAAGATATTTATATTTCCGAAAGAGATGAAAATTGGGAGTGGACAAAAGGAAGATTAATTTCAGACAGAATAAATGTAAAAGATAATGATGCAATTAGTGGTTTATCTCCAGATGGAAATTCGTTATTTGTTTATTACCACTCTGGTAAGGATGGAGGAAATCTTTATCAATCTCAAAAAACCGAAGAAGGTTGGTCTAAACCTAAAGATTTAGGGAAAAATGTAAATACAAACAAGTCTTGGGATACAGATGCTTCATTAAGTTATGATGGAAAAAGACTGTATTTTGTTTCAGATAAAGAAGGAACTAAAGGAGGAAGAGATATTTGGTATTCAGATTGGGATGCGGAAAAAGAAATGTGGGGTAAATCAACAAACCTTGGAGCACCAATAAATACGGAGTATGACGAAGTTGGGATTTTTATGCACCCTGATGGTAAAACAATGTACTTTTCATCTAATGGACATAAAGGAATGGGGAGTTTTGATATTTATTCTTCGGAGATGCAAGCAGACAGTTCTTGGAGTGAACCTGTGAATATTGGATATCCAGTTTCAACACCAGATGCAGATGTGTTTTTTAGTGTTTCAGCAAGTGGAATACATGGATATTATTCTTCTTTTAGAGAGGATGGAGAAGGTGAAAAAGACTTGTATATGATTACATTTCTTGGAAAACCCAAAAAACCTCTTCTTTCTGGTGAAGATAATTTAATTGCGAGCATCACCAAGCCTATTGTAGAAGAAATTGTTCAAACTAAATTAGATGTCCATGTAAAGAATTTATCCTTGTTAAAAGGGAAAGTGTTGGATGCTGAAACTAAGAAACCATTATTAGCTACAGTAGAAATGTCTGATAATTCAAAGGGAGAATTGTTGTCTAATTTTAAAACAGAAAGTGAGTCTGGAAAATTCTTAATCTCTTTACCTGCTGGTAAAAATTATGGGATTGCGGTAAAATCTGAAGGCTATTTATTTCACTCAGAAAATTTTGATATTCCAGCTGATGCAGGCTATCAAGAGTATGAGAAAGTTATTTTAATGAAGAAGGTTAAAGTTGGTGAAAGTATTGTCTTAAGAAATATCTTTTTTGATTTAGATAAATATGAATTAAAACCTGAGTCTAAAACCGAATTGGATAGATTACTTCAGTTATTGATTGATAATCCAACTTTAGAAATTGAAATTTCAGGACATACAGATACACAAGGTTCGGCTGCTTATAACCAAAAACTATCAGAAGATAGAGCAGGAGCTGTAGTAGACTTCTTAGTGGGGATTGGTGGTATTGGTAGAGAAAGATTTGAATTCAAAGGGGTAGGAGAAGCGCAGCCAATTATTTCTGACGCAGAAATTGCCAAAATGAAATCTAAATCTCAAAAAGAAGAAGCACACGCTCAAAACAGAAGAACTGAGTTTAAAATATTGAAGTTTTAATTAACTTTTAACTAAATATTTCAGAATTTATTTTTCTGGATTGTTAATGATCTTTAGATTATTAAATTGCTATAATAAGTGTGTTGTAGCCCTATTTTAATTAATGTAAATATTATTTTGTTGAGTGGTAAATACTTTCTTAATTACTAGGATATGTTTACTTTTATAATCTCTAAATTAAAAATATAAATTATGCCTTCATTTGATATAGTTAGTAAAGTAGATATTCAGACATTAGATAATGCTATTAATTCTGTTGCGAGAGAAATTAGCAATAGATATGATTTTAAAGGAAGCGATTCTACAGTAGAGTTGGATAAAAAAACTTACTCTCTTAAAATCATGACAGAAGATGAGTTTAGGTTAGATCAAATTGAAAAAGTAATCATAGGTCAGTTCGTTAAAAATAAACTAGACCCAAGCAGTCTAGATGATGGTAAAGAACAATATGCATCTGGTAATAGATTGCGAAAAGATATCATAGTAAAACAAGGTATTGACAAGGAAACTGCCAAAAAGATTGTTAAGAGTATTAAAGATACTAAAGCAAAAGTGCAAGCAGCGATTCAAGATGATCAAATCAGAGTCACAGGTAAAAAGATTGATGATTTGCAAGGTGTTATAGCACACTGTAGAAGCGCTGATTTTGGTATTCCATTACAATATATCAACTTTAAATAAAATTGAAAAAACTCTTATACATACTGTTGTTTTTAAATTGCCTTAACATAGGTTACGGACAATTTACAGCACCTCATATTCGTAATTACACCATAAAATCATACGGAGAGTTAAAATCTCCTGAAGTGTGGTCGGTATGCCAAGATGAAAAAGGACTTTTATATTTCGGATTTGTTAACGAAATCGGTATTTTTGATGGTGTTAAGTGGTCATATGTTAGTGTGCCAAGTGCCAAGAACATAACATCTTTACATTTTGCAGAAGGCAAAGTTTATTTTGGGGGATATGGAAAGTTTGGTGTTTTAGAGCCTAATGCAGATGGTTTACCAGAAGCGGTTTTTATATCTGATAAGGCAACAAAAGTTTTTAGTAATATTTGGAGAATACACAATATTGATGACTTAATTTATTTTCAAGGCACCGAAGCTATTTTCACCTACAAACAGGATGAATTAAATACCATTATTCCTAAAACTTCTTATCATATTTCATTCAAGTACAATAATCATATACTAGTTCGGGAAAGAGAGATAGGACTAATGAAAGTAAGTGCTAATAGCACGGTCTTAATAAATGACAATCCTTTGATTCAAGAATATGGAGTTTTTGGAGCATACAAGATTGGTGATGATAAAAGTTTGTTGATAACATCAGAATTGGGGTTTAGACACTCCAATATTGAAATAACAGCACCTTTGTTGGATCCTTGTGAAAATGGATGTCAGTTTGCTATTAATGTTGGCATTATTGGATCTGTTAAAGTGCGAGACAATTTATTTGCTTTGTTTTCTAAAACACAAGGTGTTTACTTTATTGATAATAATGGAGGCCTACTAGGACATATTGATTCAAAATCGGGATTGACAACGGATGAGGTAAAGGATGTTTTAGTAGATAATAATGGTAAATTATGGTTAGCTACTGGTAACGGTATTTCCAAAGTAGAAATTTTAGAACCATTTGAGTTTATCAATGAGAATTTCGGTATAAATGGAAATGTTCAATGTTTTCAGGAATTTAAAGGCTATAAATATGTGGGTACGGCATTAGGCTTAATGAAAGAACAGGATTCTTTGAGTCTTAGATTTGGAAAAACACAGATTCAAAATCAAGTTTGGAGTTTACTTAATGTCAAAAGTAAATTATTCGTAGCAACAGGAAATGGTCTGTATATTTCAGAGGATGGTCAAGTTTTTGAAAAGTTATTAGATGGCGATTTCAATGCTCTGAAATATGACGATCTTCAAGGGTTTTTAATTGTTGCAGGTGAAGGTGGTGTTATTATTTTAGATGAATTGAATAATTGGTTGCCGTGGAGTAGTAAAGTTTTTACTGGAGGAAATAAGAATAAAATTTCTTACGATAAAAAAAATGATTGCTATTGGGTAGGATCTTCTAGCGGTGGTATACTTCAAATTAAATTTGACGGTTTTGATTTTATATATAAATTATATGGTGTAAAAGAAGGAGAAGGACTAAGGATTGGAGAGCAAATTATTCCTTTTGAAATTAACGGAACTTGTCTATTTGGAACTCCTTATGATTTATTAGAATTTACTAATGAAGAAGAGGCGATAGAAGAACTTAAATTATCAGGAAATTGGCATGATACTTTAATCAACTATCCAGAATTTTATCCTGGAACTTTTTTTGAATCTCAAGTATATTCGTTGGGATCGTCTATCAACTATCAATATTACCTAGAGATAGGAGATGTGGTTTTGGCGGTAATTGATAATGAAATTGGTTATTTTAGAGGGAACGATGTTTTTGATAAAAATAAGTTTCAAGCCGTAGAATTGGGGAGGGTTAATTTCCTTCAAATAGAAGAAGATGGTCTTTATATTGGAGGATCCGAAGGCTTGAGTAGAGCAAATTTATTGTCATTATTGAATGATGATAGCACGAATAATATCATTGATTTAAACATTAGAAAAGTTGTTTACAATGATTCTATTTCGATTGGATTTTACAATTTGAACAATCCATTAAGTATACCATATTATAAAAATAAAATCTCCATTGAGTTTGCTTCAAATGTGATTCATAATGATAAACCAACAGTATACAGCTGGCGATTAATTGGAGATGAAGATAATTGGAGTTCTTGGTCTAGTAGAGTTAAAATTGATTTCAAAAACCTACATGAAGGTGATTATATTTTTGAAGTTAAAGCAAAGGATATTTTTGGTGTAGAAAGTGATGTGAAAAGGTTCAGTTTTGTAATAGAAAAACCTTGGTTTCGAACTGTTTGGGCGTATGTAGGATATTTTATTTTATTTGTTTTGATAGTGTATTTAGCTATTGTGATAGGTAGTAGAAGACTAAAGGCTCAAAACCTTAAATTGGAAGAAACCGTAAGGGAAAGAACTGCTGAAATTAGAGAGAAAAACTCAGAACTTGAGCACAGTTATCATGAAATTGCAGAGCAAAAACAAGAAATTACAGATAGTATAAATTATGCTCAGCGTATTCAGCATGCTATACTTCCTTTGCCAGAGAATATTGAACAACATTTAGAAGAGTATTTTGTGATTTTTCAACCAAAAGATATTGTCTCTGGAGATTTTTATTGGTTTGCTCAGACAGAAGAAGGTGTAGTTTTTGTCTGTGCGGATTGTACCGGTCATGGCGTGCCAGGAGCGTTTATGAGTATGATTGGTTCGGATAAATTAAATCAAGCGGTATTAGAGGCTAAATTGACCAATCCTGCGGAAATTCTTAGTTTCTTGAATAGAGGTATAAAAAAGTCTCTTAAGCAAAAAGAAGATGAAGAAGGTGCTTCACGTGATGGTATGGATGTAACCGTAACTCATATAGATACTACTCGAATGAAGTTGAAAATGGCTGCCGCACACAATTCCTTGCTCATGATTAGAGATGGTGAAATGATTGAATATAAGGCAACTAAAGTTGCTGTTGGGGGATTCACAGCAGAAAATCAAGTGTATAATTTAGAAGAAATTGACATCAAAAAAGGTGATGTGTTTTATATGACTACGGATGGTTATCCTGACCAATTTGGAGGAGAAAAAGGTAAGAAATTAAAAATAGCTGTTCTTAAAAGAATTTTAATGGAAATTCATCATTTACCAATGAGTGAGCAAAAAGAATACCTAGAAAATTACATGAAAGAATGGATGGGAGAACATGAGCAAATTGATGATATTTGTTTTATTGGAATCAGAATCTAATTTTACCTTTTCGGAGAAAGTGACTTAGAATGAAGTCAATGAAAAGTAATTTACTTATTGAAAAGGGTAGGGTGTATTTGAAGAATGATTTTATTTATTTAAAATAACCAATCTGCATTTAGCCAAACAATTAAGTAGGAAATTGTGTTCGCAATAAGTACTGTGATAAAGAGTCTTGCTTTTTTTACTTCTTCGGATAGCATGAAATCTGCAAAATAGAATTCTACCAGAACACAAAGTACATATCCCATTATAAAATTATAATTGATATTCTCAAAGTAGACAACCCTTAATACAAAGAAACTGGTGAATATCGTTGCAAAATTAAGCATAGCACTTATCAGCAATCCTTTTGGTTTGTATAGAGGATATTTCAAGCCTAAGTTGAGAATTATACCCTCTATCAGTGAAACAACAATGAAGGTGTAAATGATATAGTGGGATATAAATTTGGGTATTACAATCGTTTCCAATGGTTATAGAGTTTTAATCTGTTTCCAAAGCTAGTCATTTTATATAATTGCAAAAAATAGAATTGTAATAATAGTTACCCTCAAATTGTTTTTTCAGGATTACCTTTGTATAAAATTAAAAAATGAGTTTTGGAGTTTTCATAGAAGGAAAGAAGTTTCGCGTAGTTGATGAAAGGGTGATGAGATTGAACGCCTTATTTATCTTAATGATTGCGGGTGCTGCATTTTATAATGGTTTTGTAATAAATAATTTTGCTGTATTACCTTTTATTGTGGGAGCAGTTTGGTTAAATTTTATTATTGGTCTTTTTATTAATCTTAATTATTCTCCAACTGTAGCGCTGGCTAATTTAATTTTAGGCAAAGAGATTAAAAAGCCAATCGGTGCCATTCAAAAGAAATTTGCATGGGGCTTGGGGTTGACTTTGTCATCTGTGATTTTGGGCTTATCTATTTTTCTTCAATTTTATCCAGGGTTATTTAATACAGTCTGTTTACTGTGTCTTATTTGTTTAGCAATTCTTATTCTAGAGGCCGCTTTTAAGGTATGCATGGGATGTGAATTATACTTTACCGCAATAGATTGGAAATTGATTAAAAAGCCAAAGCCTGATGAAAGACCAAATTGTATGGGAGATTCTTGCGAAGTTTAACCTATCAAATCGTCTATTTTTAAAGCCAATTCAATATCCTTCATCGTTACTGAATTACTGTCGTGTGTAGTAAGTTTAATCGTTAGTTTGTCGTACACGTTTGTCCAATCAGGATGGTGATTCATTTCATCACAAACTTTTCCTATGGTAAGCATCATCTCAAGTGCATCTTGAAATGAATCAAACTTAATGACTCTTTCTATGAAGTTATCTTTTAACGTCCAATTGGATAACTGCGTTATTTTCTTTGCCAAACTATCCATGTTAATCTAACCAATTTTTTCGTTTGAAATAGATATATGAACTCACTGCAATAACTATCATAACGCCCAATATGATAAAGTATCCATTTGGTTGATGAAGTTCTGGCATATTATCGAAATTCATACCGTAAATACCAGCAATAAAAGTAAGTGGTATAAAAATTACAGAAAGTATTGTAAGCGTTTTCATCACCTCATTTAACCTATGACTTTGCATATTGAAAACAAGATTGATACTTGACTCTAATTGATGCAAATCAAAATCAATGTCATCAATTAAGTAACTGGCTTGATCTTTTAACTCAATGAAAAAGTGAGGCTCGAAATTATCTAATTCTATTTTGTCAATTCTATTAATCGCCTCTCTTAGTGAACTTATTGCTTTTTTTAAAATGAAAAGTTTCTGTTTATTATTTTCGATGTCAATCGCAAAAGTAGGGCTTGGTTTTACTTTTGTTAAATCTTTCAGTAATACAACTTCTTTCATCAACTGTTCATAGGCATCATAATAGTTATCTATAATGGCTTCTACAATTAGGTATAATAAGTAATCCGCGTTTTTCTTTCTTACAATACCCTTATTCTCATTTATTCTTTCTCTAATATGCTCAAAATAATCTCCTTTTTTTTCCTGAACACTCCAAACATATCCAGGAGAAATAACAAATAACATTTGTTCTGTGGTGAACCTTTTATTGGCATAATGAATAGTTTTTAATGTCATGAATATACTTTCATCCAATTCAATTACTTTATTGCGGTGCTCCTCGTCAATTAATAAATTGTTTAAGAATTCGTCAAAACCATTATTTTGGATTATTCTTTTAGTTTGAGAACTGTACTGAAGTCCATAGGTGTTAAGCCATTGAATAGAAGCAACATCAGGAACAATTTTTATATCTTCTACTTTATCAAAAGTAATAGATTTTGAAGCGTTTGTAGTAAACTCTATCAAGGAAGTATGTTCTAAATAACTATGGTCTGTTTGAGGATTTTTACTTTTCATATATTATGTCTTCTTACTAATTCTTTTTGTACACAATTGTCCTATGCGGATATGGAATCTCAATACCATTTTTTTGGAAATCCTTTTTTACAGAATCCAATAGGTCGCACTGTAATGCATAGGCGTCCTCATTGTTATTAGCCCAAACATACGCCTTTAATGTTACGGATGAATCATCCCAGCTAATCATTCTTACAAGTACTTTTGGAACGTTATTTTTAACTTCTTCAGGTGTTCTTGTATCTACAAACAGTGGATGTGCTTCTACATGTTGCTGAATAATTTTTATTGCCAAGTCCGAATTAGAATCGTAGGAAATACCAAAAGTGATGTGTTTTCTAATTTTTTCATCAGAAATGGTACTGTTTATAATTGTTTCGTCACTGATAACACTGTTAGGAATAATAACCCTCCTAGATTCATAATCTCTTATGACAACATGTCTTAAGGTAATTTCTTCTACCACACCTTTTTTATTATCAGCAATCTCAATTACATCGCCCACTCTAAAAGGTTTGAAGATGAGAATAAATAGTCCTCCAATTATATTACTAAACGCTTTTTGTGATGCAAAACCTATTATCGCTGCAAGAATACCAGCACTTGCAAATAATGCAGACCCTAAACTATGGAAATATGGAATTTTATGTAAAATCCAAAAAGTGGCAATAGTAAAAAGTAATAATGTAATTGAATTTTTTAGAAATACATATTTAGTTGGGTCTTCTCCTATTAGTTGACTATTCTTATTGATTAAATAAGACAAAATTCTCCTAATAATAAAAGAGAGAATAAAGACTATTGCGTATGATGCGCCAATGAATAATAAGTATTCAACCGCTTGGTCTGATAGATGCATATTTTATTATTTACAATTCTCCTGCTTTAAACATGTCACTTTCTAGATCCGGATACTCTAGATCCATTGCTTCCATTGTTTCTATGACAATCTTAGAGATTGCGTTAGCCTTTTCTTTATTATCATCTGCCGGAATTATATGCCATGGAATGTCATTGCATTTTTCGAAGATTTCATTATAGACTTCCATATATTGATCCCACTTCTCTCTTACTTTCCAGTCGCCATCATTGTGTTTCCAATGTTTCTCTTGGATATTTACCCTGTCGGCCAACTTTTCTCCTTGCCTTTCTTTAGAAATATTAAGGTAAAATTTCAGGATTTTAGTTCCATTAGCTTCTAGCATTTTTTCAAAGTCGTTGATTATTTCAAATCGCTTTTCAATAACTTCCTTAGGAATGAACCCTTCTACAGAAGGTACCAAAATATCTTCATAATGAGATCTATTAAAAATTTGAATCATTCCAGCAGCAGGACAGACCTGATGAACTCTCCATAAGAAATCATGTCTCATTTCTCTTGCTGTAGGTTTTTTAAATGAATAAACTTTACATCCTGCAGGATTAATCGCTCTAAATACATCTCTTAATGCGCCATCTTTTCCAGAAGCATCCACTCCCTGAAAAATAACCAGTAAACTTTGACTTCCGTCTGCCATTAATTTGTTCTGAAGTTCAATAATTTCTTTGGAAAGTTGTTTGTTTTCTTGTTTAAGTTCTTTTCTACTTAATTTGGTAAATCCTTTTGTGGGTATGTCTGCTATATTCATTTATGTTTTTTTTATAAAAATAACATAAATAAAAAGAAAACAAGCTGGTTATTGTCTAATTGCAAGCATTATTTTTTCAAAATGTTTTAGTAATTTAGTCATGAATAAATAGTGACTTAAAGGATGATGAAAATAGGTGATAGTTGAACTTTATAGATAAATCATTACAATAAGTGTATTAAAAAGGTGAAAGGCTGTCAAAACAATAAAATGAAACTTACTGCAGAATTGTCATAAAAAGGTTAATATATAATAATGTAAACAACTTAAATTGATTAAACAGAAAGCGAGGTGCATAGTTATAGTAATATCCTCATGAGAGAATTGTTATATGCTATGTAGAACGTTTTAATGCGAAGAAAATGATATTAACACAAATGATAGTTTGTCACATTTTTTTTCAAAAAAGTATATGATATTGCTTTTTAACTAATTTCGCTCAAAAATTAAATAATCCAGTTTAATGGAAGAATCAAAAAATATTGAAAACGATCCAACCAAGATTGATATTGGTGCAGATACGATTGTTAACTTGCCAAAGTCTATTTTTAATTTCTTTAAAGAAACAGTTTCGCTCCAAAATGAAATTGATAAGAAAGGAACTATAGAGGGAATCAAACAGAACATTGAAGTCAAAGGTTCTGCAGTATGGATTTTAGTGTGTTCTATTCTAGTAGCATCTGTTGGTTTGAATTTTAATTCCGTGGCGGTCATCATAGGAGCGATGCTTATCTCTCCGCTAATGGGACCAATTAGAGGGGTAGGGTTGGCGTTAGCTACTAACGATTTTAAAACACTAGTTAAAGGAGTTAAGAACTTTGGGGTAATGATTGCTTTTAGTGTAGTTACTTCTTATTTATATTTTCTATTTACTCCTATCAAAGGGGATACTTCCGAATTGTTGGGGAGGGTCAAACCTCAAGCATTTGATGTGTTGATAGCATTTTTTGGAGGTTTAGCAGGGATTATAGCTTCTGCTTCTAATAATAAAAGTGCGGCAATGACCATTGTGCCTGGAGTAGCCATTGCTACTGCATTGATGCCTCCTTTGTGTACAATGAGTTATGGTTTGGCAAGTCACCAATGGGGATATGCACTAGGTGCGTTTTATCTATTCTTATTGAATTCTGTTTTTATTTGCTTGTCTACAGTGATATTGCTGAGAGTATTAAAGTTTCCGAAATTAGCATTTGTTAATCCTAAAACAGAAAGAAAGGTTAAATTATATAGTTTTATTGCTTTACTTTTGATTGTTATCCCAAGTGTGTATAAAACTGTAGTGATTGTACAGGAATCTATTTTTGAGAAAAATGCTCATGATTTTATCAATAATGTCATCATGTCTGACGATAATTATTTATATACAACAGAAGTTGAATACAATAAAGGAGAACCTATTTTCAAAGTGTATACTGGAGGAGAAGAAATTAGCCAAGAGAAACTAGATCTTTGGCAAAGTTTGTTGCCAGAAGGTTTAGAGAATGCAACCATTATCCCTAAAGGAAAAAGAAAAGAGATAGATATGACACATTTGGAGAATTTTGCAGAAGTCAAAGCAAAATTATCATTAGCTCAAGAAGATAGTTATAAGAAAAGTACTGAAATTGAACAATTAAAAACAGAACTGAATAAATACCAAAATAATAAAATTGACATAAAAGAATTGGGGATTAGAGTTAAAAATGCTTTCCCATCCGTAAAGGAAATAACTTATGGTAAAAGTTATAGTTACAATGTAAATGGTGCGATAGACACAGTTTTTGTATTCAATATTGACTGGAAAGACTCATTGAATATTAATTATTTACAAATGGAGTCAGCCAAATTGACTAATATGTTGACAACAGAGCTAGAAATAGCAGATTCTACTGCTAAGGATAAAACTGTTAAAGTCATTTGGTAACATGAATGCTAATGAAGATTATATATCAACATTGGAACATGAGTTTAGATTAAATGGCAATGCCGAAATAGCCAAAGGTCAGCAGGCTTACATGAAGGATAATTTTGTCTTTTTTGGTCTAAAAACAGATCTTCGAAGGCAAATACAAAAACCATTTCTACACAGAGATTTTTTGCCAAGTAAAAAAGATGCAAAGTTGATAGTAGGGTCATTATGGGAAAAAAATGAACGTGATTTTCAATTGTTCGGGCAGGAGTTGCTTTTTAAGTATGTTAAAAGTTTAGAAAAGGCAGACATCAGTTTACTTGAATACATGATAGTTAATAAATCATGGTGGGATACAGTAGATTTCATTGCGGTCAAATTAGTTGGAGCATATTTTAAAAAATTCCCAGAGAAGAGAGACTTGATAATTCAAGAATGGTTAAAGTCTGATAATATTTGGCTAAAAAGGTCGGCCATTCTTTTCCAGTTGAAATACAAAAGAAATTTAGATGAAGTGTTCTTGGCTGAAGTTATTAAACAAAACTTTGGAACTAAAGAATTCTTTATCAATAAGGCAATAGGCTGGGTGTTAAGAGAATATACGCGAACTAATCCAGCATGGGGCATTGCTTTTGTGGAAGAATACAGTAAGGAATTAAGTAATTTAAGTAAAAAAGAAGCATTGAGGTTAGTGATTTAATCTGTTATTCTTTTATTAACTTTTTTCAACAATTGCCCATAATTCATTTACTATTATTAATTTTGGGAAACATAAAAACAAAGTATTTAAAACAACGATAATATGAGTGTATTAGTAAATAAGGATTCTAAAGTAATTGTACAAGGTTTTACTGGAGGTGAAGGAAGTTTTCACGCTGGTCAAATGATCGAATATGGAACAAACGTTGTAGGTGGAGTTACACCAGGAAAAGGTGGTCAAACTCACTTAGATAGACCAGTGTTTAATACGGTTGCTGAGGCAGTGGCTAAAACAGGTGCTGATGTTTCTATCTTATTTGTACCACCAGCATTTGCTGCTGATGCAATTATGGAAGCTGCAGAAGGAGGGATTAAGGTAATTGTTTGTATTACAGAGGGTATTCCAGTTGCTGATATGGTAAAAGTAAAAGAATACTTATGTGACAAGGACACTACATTGATTGGACCTAACTGTCCAGGTGTAATGACTGCTGGAGAAGCTAAAGTTGGTATTATGCCAGGATTTATCTTCAACAAAGGTACAATTGGAATCGTTTCTAAATCTGGAACTTTAACTTATGAAGCTGTAGATCAAATTACTAAAGTAGGTTTAGGACAAACTACTGCTATTGGTATTGGTGGAGACCCAATTATTGGAACTACTACTAAGGATGCAGTTAAATTGTTAATGAATGATCCTGAGACTGAAGGTATTATCATGATTGGTGAAATTGGAGGTAACTTAGAAGCCGAAGCTGGAAAATGGATCAAAGAAAATGGAACTAAGCCTGTAGTAGCATTCATCGCTGGTGAAACTGCTCCTGCTGGTAGAACAATGGGACATGCTGGTGCAATTGTGGGTGGTCATGATGACACTGCAGCTGCTAAAAAAGCAATCCTTAGATCTTGTGGAGTACACGTAGTAGATTCTCCTGCTGAAATTGGAAAGAAAATGGCTGAAGTTTTAGGTGTAACTGCTTAATTACTGAAAGTTATAAAATATACTAAGTCCCTGCTTTTGATTAAGTAGGGACTTTTTTTGTCCTTGGGTGAAGGGTACTTCCTTAGGCTATCTACTACCTTTGTAGTGAAAACAATATTTAGAATGAAAAAACAAATAGTAAAAGTAGTTTCAACATTATTTCCAAGTGCTGTTATATCATTTGCTTATAGGCAATTAACTAATCCACAAGTTCATAAATTGCGAGAACATGAGTTAAAAACTTTAAATAAAGCTGATAAAGAAAAATTTAAATTTAAAGATTTTGAGATACAATTATATACTTGGAAAGGGGGAGATAAAACCGTATTACTAATTCATGGTTGGGAAGGACAAGCCGGAAACTTCTCTGATTTGATAGAAGAACTTCTGCTTAATGGATATACTGTATATGCTTTTGATGGACCATCTCATGGTTTTAGTAGTAAAGGGAGTACTAGTCTTATGGAATTTACAGAACTAGTAGGAATCTTAATAAGAAAGTTTAAGGTGAGAAAATTGGTGAGTCATTCATTTGGAGGTGTTGCTACAACATACGCACTTTCTAATAATCCAGATTTAGAAATCGATAAATATGTATTACTAACTACTCCAGATAAGTTCTCTGAGCGAATAGATGATGTCTCTGAAATGATTGGAACTACAGAAAAAGTAATGGATAAACTAGTTGTTAAATTAGAAAAGGAAACCCAATTGGACGTGAGTTCACTCAATGTAAGTGAATTTGTTAAAACAGTTAATGTAAAAAAAGCGCTCATTATACATGATAAGAATGACAAAGTCATTCCTATTACTCGATCTAAAAATGTGCACAACAATTGGCCTGCATCCAGTTTTAAAGAAATTGAAGGTACTGGGCATTTTCGTATTCTTAGAACTAAATCAGTTATTGCAGATGTTATTGAGTTTTTGAACTAGTCATACACATGACGATATCAAAATCTAATAAGGAAAATTATTTCATAAAAAAAAGTCGAACTCATTCAAGTTCGACTTTTTTAATATTATATAAGAATCTTGTGTTTAGTTACTCAACATAACAGGCATAACCAGCATTAGTACATCTTCACCTTCATCTTCGCCACCTTCTGGCAAAAGTATACCTGCTCTGTTAGGTGCGCTTAATTCAAGTGTTAAAGACTCTGTGTCAATGTTATTAACCATTTCAAGTAAGAATCTAGAGTTAAAACCTATTTCCATATCGTCTCCTTCGTATGAACAAGTTAACTCTTCTTTTGCTGCGTTAGAAAAATCTAAATCCTCAGCGCTAATGATTAATTGACTTCCAGTAATTTTTAATCTTACTTGATGTGTTGTTTTGTTAGCAAAAATAGAAACCCTTTTTAATGAACTAGCAAACTGAGATCTAGCGATACTCATTTTGTTCGGATTATCTTTAGGGATTACCGCTTCATAATTAGGGTACTTTCCATCTATTAATCGACAAATCAATGTATAATTACCAAACTTAAACTGAGCGTTTGTTTCATTATATTCCATACTCACTTCACCATCTTTTAAAAGACCTTTTAACAGGTTAAGAGGTTTTTTAGGAATAATGAAACTAGCATTATTTTCAGATTTTACATCTGTTCTTTTATATCTAACTAATTTGTGAGCGTCTGTTGCCACAAAAGTAATTCCAGTATCTTCCATTTGACAGAACATACCACTCATTACTGGTCTTAAATCATCATTGCCAGAAGCAAATAATGTTTTATCAATTGCTCTTTGGAAACTTTCAGCACTTAGATTTACAGAAGAGGGTTTTTCTAAAACTGGAATTTTTGGGAACTCATCAGCATTAAATCCACTTAAAGCATATTTACCATAATCAGATGAAATCTCAATACTCAAGTTTTCATTGATAGTAAATGTCAAAGGATGATCAGGGAAAGTTTTTAAAATATCCAACA
>JBFHGR010000056.1:0-22989 GCA_041583015.1 Parvicella sp.
CAGCAGAACGAGAACACCGCATGACATTGAGAAAGCCCCGAAGTTTCGGGAGCAAGAAATGTGACAAACTGAGCGACTTTAGGAGTGAACTTTAGCAAATCACTTATTTTTTATCCTTTGAATAAAGAACAATTAAAAAATGGGGGACTTGGTTTGGCGCATTTCTTTGCTGACTGCACGAATTGGAATACCATATTTCCTAGTAAGCATTATTGATCATAACTAACATACTTATCCGTTCCATACTTTTTACGATGTTTTCGATTTTCTCTTTCTCTATGTTTTTTTAAACACTTTAAACCCTCCGCTACCGCGCGAATCCTTTCGCGTGCGTTTGGGCAAACATAAGACTTACTTAACAACAATTACATCACCCAACTCTCCTTTCATTCCTGCATAATCCAATGCACTACTATACTTATAGTCTTCTGGATTGTTTACCAGACCTTCAACGACAGGATTCTGATGAATATAATTTATCTTCTCATCGATTACTTTATTAGACCAAAGTTCAATTGGTTTATTGTCATGTCTCCAAAATTGATACTGAGTGGTATTGGATGTTTTGGCTCCATGCTCTTTGAATTTATTTATTAAAAACTCTTTCCGACTTTCTTTTGGATTTTCTTCAATTGCTTTTATAACATTTCTACTCGTAAACCTTTTGAAATCTCCTAATATTTGCTCAGGGTTTTCGCTACCAATAGACCTAAAAACAAGGTGTACGTGATTTGTCATAATGCACCATGAGAAAATCTCCATTCCTTTCTTCTTTTGACAATATTCCAATGACTCGATAAGTATATCCTTGTATTCTACTCTTGTAAAAACATCCAACCACTCCACAACAGCAAAACTTACAAAATAAACTCCTTCTGGATTATGGAACTTATAATTTCTGCTCATAATGCTAATTTATAGAAAAGAAGAGTTATTGCAAAATGTAATTTTTGGTTTAATTAAAATCTCTGCTGAAGTTGAGATTCCACGCGAAGGGATTCGCGCGGGAGCGGGGGGTAGTAGTTTTGCCAATACCTCCTTTTCCTCTGAGAGTAATAATTCTTTTATTCATAATTCATTTGTTTTTTCATCTGGAAATAGTAAGTTAAAAAAAAGTAATTCAAACTCTTTCTTAACTGATTCCGTTTGCTTTATTCTGTAAAACTTATCATACTCTTCATTTTCAAAAAGTTTTGTAAACACCCTTCTCAGAATATTATCACATCCAACACTTATTTCATTAAGTTTTTTTATATCTGAAGTACTCGGAAAGTCACCATGAACGACTCTTGAACGAATATTATAGGCTTTAGCGATACAATCATAAATTTGGCTTTTGTCTTTCTTATTCTCTCCAATAAACATGGCTGCTCTCTCCGAAAGTTTATGTTTCAATTCTGTAGTACCACTTGCAAACAAACTTTCAAGAGCGGAGCAATACTGCGTAATTCTCAATCCCAAATCTGGTAACCCCAGAGCTAAAGTCATGTAATAAGAGGCTAATGTCATCCTTGTATTATTTTCCTTCATACTTTCAGTAAACAACGAATCATCGTAAGAAACTGTTTTAGTATTACTACCTCTCTCAATAGCACGATTAAGTTCATCACGATTAAAACTAATTACGTCTTTTTTTCCACTTGCTAAAACATAAGTACTGTTCGTAAGTGTATTTGCATGATAAATTTTGGGAGCATATGGTCTTAAGACTTTTGAGTTTCTTAAAGAGTAAGGAAGTTCAATAAAGCCAAACTGAACATCAGCAGCATGCTCTTTAACATGCCACATGTTAAGTAAGAAAATTGTAACATACATTAATTCTTGAGAAACATGGCAATCAACATCAACCGTATTCAAATCACAAGACTTTATAGAATAAACAATAGCATCTGCGATGGAAGTTATTGCTCTATGTTCAATTTCACCAATAGCACTTCTAAATCCTTCGTCAGAAACTAAAGAATTAATTAATGCTTTATCATTTGTCAATTTCAATCCAAATGGCAAATCCAATCCTTCTCCAAGTGGTTCTGAAATTTTAAGATTGTAAATAGGTGCAACAAATAAGGCTTTAAGACTTTTCATTTTCAAAGAATTAGTGTTTATCAAATATCATGAAAACTGTGGCTAACATTTACTTTCAAATATAACTCAATTTATTTGATAATAATAACATTGTCCCTTCTCTTGATAAGATTTAAAAGATGGAACATTTACTATAATTCAGCATTCTACGCGAAGGGACTCACGCGGGAGGCAATGCTCATAGTACTGACCTATAAGGAGTCAATAGGAACATTTATCATTCTGACTATATGCCAAGCCAGAAAACATAAACTACCACAATAAAACAAATAAAGAGCAGCCTTATAGGCTATCTCGGATTTTTTAACAAGGGGCTTTACAGCATCCGCTAAAGCTTTATTTAATACTTTTTCAAAAGTCGCTTTTTCAATCTCGTTAAGACGACCTCTTTCTGAAAAATAGGCGTAATTCTTCTTTAAAGTAATAATAAACTTGTTTACATAATATAACCCAGAAACTAACCCTATAGACCAAAGAAGAACGGCTCCAGCAAGTATAATATGATGGTTCTCTAAATTAGAATTTGATGTTTGTTGAATTGCAAAAACAATCCCTGCCACGTTCAATGCCATGACATAATAAATGTATTTTATTTGAGCATTTCTTATTGTTTCCGAAATTTTATATTGTTGTTCTGCGTCTGTCATATAATTTAAATCATCAATATTTAATCTTAGTACAAATAACCAACCTGTCCAATTTCCAACTCCTCTAACCCTCCGCTCCCTCTCGAAACGAAGTTCGACAAAGTCAATCCTTTCGCGTGTGTTTCAAATTAAACCACACTCAAGAAATAAACCTTTTAAAACCTTCCACCCAACACCGTACTTTTCTTCACAGAAGAAACATTACCATCAAGATCAAAGATTTCGAAGTAGATGATGTAAACACCGATTGGTGCTTTTTCTCTATTGTTGTTGGTGCCATCCCAAGTGATAACGCCATCTGGAGAAAGCAATTCGCTTTGGAGCAAGTGTTTTACAAGGCGTCCTTGTCTGTCAAAAATGGTGATATTGCCCACGTAACCTGGACCATCTAAAGCATAAGTAATGTTTAAGACATCTTCATAGCCATCATTGTCTGGCGAGAAAACTTCTGGACTTGTGCTTATCATATCATCTGAGATGACATTAGGATAATACTGTGAGTTTTCTTTACCAGGCGTAGCCCATCCTACATTTTCTGCTCCTGAATGCCAATTAGTATTATCTTGTGCAGAGCGATTGTAATCTATTCTTTCCAAAGAGACTCCATCATCATCTTTTATTAATGGATAATGTAAATCACTGTCATAACTAAAATAATCACTGGTACTAGAGTCTGGCAACGCCAAAATAACTGTAGCAGAATCATCATTGTAAGAAGGCAAGGAAGACAAGTAAACAAAAGAACCTGGCACAGCGTTTAAGTAATTCAGTTTTATATCTGCAGTGTCTTTTGTAATTACTGCAAAATCTCCTGGATTCAATAATTTATGGGTTGTGATCTTTTTAAAATTATCAATTTGACCATCATCAAAATTGGCCAAGAAAAAACCAAATAAATCAATGTACTTCTCAGAATTATTGTACACCTCAACAAAATCAGAACCTCCTGTAAATGGATTAAACAAGACCTCATTGATGATTACATCTCCTACTTGTGCGCTGGCTGGTAACACAACTTCTGTGGTTGCATTGTTCACTGTATTTCCCGAACAGTCTGCTACACCGTTTATGGTAATGGTATAAATCACTCCTGTATCCAATGCTGGCGTAGGATAAAGTGTAACACAAGACAAATCTGAAGAAATGGTATAAAAACCAATATTCAAGCCATTGCTAATGCTAAAATAAGATACAGAAAACCCTACTGTATCTATACTTTCGCTAAAACACAATTCAATTTCTGCAGCAGCATGTACAATTGTACTAATCAAAGCAGGTGTAGTTACGTCTGGTGTAATGTCATAAACAGAGTTTTGAGTCCCTGGTGTTCCTCCATTGGGATCATTGGACGCAATCCAATTGCTAGCACTAGCACAAGGTAAAGTTGGGTTGATCAATTCTAATGAATACCCCCCATCATCTTTTACTGGGTCCTGATACCAATCATCAGTATAACTAACCTGATCTATTAAGGTGCTATTGTCATCGTACAAATACAAATCATCTGCTGCATTGTTTAACCCAGGCAAAGAAGTTGTAAAAATGACATTGGGAAACATGGAGAAACTTGCGGTAAAATTATCATCTGCAATGGCAACTACTTCTCCAGGCATCAATAAATAAGAAGAAAAATACCCAGGTGTTCCTCCATCAGAGATAGACCAATTTTGAAGATCAAAAATTTTGTTACTTACATTTATTACCTCAATATACTCTTCACTTGGCAGTCCAATTTGCGGAGAAGGATCTGCAAAAATTTCATTGATTAACACATCACCTGCAACCGCTGGGACAGGCACAAAATATAAGAAATCATGAGTAGAGGTTATCATGGTATTGGCTGCTGCATCTTCCACATTTGAGACAGTCAATTGATTTGTCACACCTTGTGCAAAGGCAGTTGTAAAAGACAGTTCTACCAAAGCAGGATTACCGCCATTTACTGTTGCTGAACTTGGACTACCGATGGAATTGTTGGCAACATAATTACTTGCTACTTGTGCTGTTGTAGCATCTACTGCTTCGTCAAAAAGCACTTCTAAAGTGGTGCTTGAAGTTACAGTGACACTTGTCACACTTGGAGCGGTTACATCAACAAAAGGAGTTCCAGTAATTGAAATATCATCATATTGAAAAGCCAAACTATTAGAGGTGGTATACTTACTCCAAAACCCAAACACATTCCCACTACTAAATGTCAAATCATTTACAGTAGCTTCTGTGACAAAAGTAGTCCCTCCTGAAGCATCAGATGCTATGGTCCAATCTCCACTACCAGATCTTGTTACTCTAATACGTGCCTGTGGTGATAACCCATAAGTATTTGCCGAACCAGACACAATAAGCGTACTTGATGTACCACTTTGTCTGTATAAGTTAATGCGATCACTAGTACCAGACTCACCAATTTTAATATAATAACCATCTAACGAAGACTTTAAATCTGCACTGTTTGACATTAAGTAAACTTTACAAGTATTACTTGCACTTGGATCAAAATCCATACTCAAATAAAACTCCCAACTTATGGTTTGGCTAAAGTCTAAACTTCCAAAATTTGTGCTTAAATATGCGGTATCACTAATAGCAGGACCATTAGTTTGCAGGACATTTGAACCATTCACTATATATTTAGCGACATCACCACTCCAAACCGGATTAACAGTAAAATCGCCATCTGAGAAGTCATCTGAAATCTGTGCAGAGATGTTAAAAAATACAAAGAATGAGAGCAGGATATATAAAAAACGTAGTTTCACGTGCTTATTTAATTTGAATTAGGAATATAAATGTAGTACAATTGTCTCTAACAATCGTAAAGTTAGCGATAAATTTATGTAACTATTCCTTAATTCAATCGTCTTAAATACAAACCAAAAGAATTATCATTGAAAATCATTTTCTTTATTCTATTCGTGGTAATTAACCTCAATTGCTTTGCAGGCATCTTCAAAGGAGTAGTTTTGGATGAGCAGCGCAATCCAATTCCCTTTGCCAGTGTGTATGTGAAAAATTCTACCATTGGCACCTCAACAAACCTGAAAGGAGAGTTTAAAATTGATTTAGCAAAAGGCGTATATGATATTGTTTTCAGTTTTGTAGGATATAAAACTCTGGAGCAACAAGTTGAGATTTCAAGTTCATCCATAACAGAAGTGAGTATCACCCTTAAAGAAGAGCCTAGTTCGCTAGGTACACTAGAGGTATATTCAGACAAAAAAGTTAGGGCCAAAGAAATCATGTCTGAAGTAAGAAAGAAAAGATCGGACTACAACAGAGCAATAGACTATTATGTTTGTGACACTTACCTAAAGACATCCATAGATAAAAAAGTTAAACTAGATGAAGACAGCATTCCTGCGGAAACGAAAGATTTGAGTTACGCTGCAGACATCAATCAGTTTTTCAAACAAGAAAATCTAAACTTGATAGAGTCTGTTTCTAAAACATATCATAAAGCTCCGAACAAGTATCGCGAAGATTTTATAGGCTTCAATGATTATTCTGAAGCAAAAGGAAGAACTGGCGAATCTATTTCTATTGGTATTTCATATGGAGAAGACGACATAGCAGAAGTGGTTCAGGCTACCAGTAATCCCAATATCATCTACAACGATGTGCTAAGTTGTGATTTTAACTTCTACGACAATCAAATAGTCTTTCCAGAGTTGACCATCCAACCATTATTATCTCCTTTGTCAGAGACAAGCGGCTTGACTTATCAGTTTAATTTGGAAGGATCCTTTTACGAAGACTCTGTATTGATTTATAAAATACGAGTGGAGCCAATTTTTGTAACAGACGCAGCCTTTAACGGTGTAATTTATGTGGAAGATAGCACTTGGATGGTCAGAACACTGGATTTATCTATCAATTCGCAAGCCATGCATTTCTGCAAAGAGTTTCACATCATACAGAATTACAAAAAGTTGGAAAACAACATCGTTCTACCAGTAAGAAGAGACCTCAAGTACGTCATCAAAGACGGGAGCAGTTATATTTTAGGAAATACAAGAGTAGAACACCGAAATTACATTGTAAACCAGCCAGAAGCAGAAACCAAATGGAACAATGAAGTAAAATCCTTTGCACCAGACGCTTATGAAAAACCCGCCACATTTTGGGCAGAGAACAGGTTATTACAGTTAGAAGAAAAAGAGTTGAAATTTATCCACGTGTGTGATAGTTTAACCGACTATTTTTCCAGCGAAGAATATTTGACCCAAACTGATAGTTCATTTAATAAGTTAAGTGTTTGGACACCTTTCATAGGTTTTGGAAGAAGAAACAGTTTTAAAAGGACAGAGTGGTATATCAGTGGTTTAATAGAACAAGTAAATCCTTTTGGGATTGGGGGATATAGACATAAACTCCCAGCAAGATTTCAAAAAGAGTTTAAAAACAATTACAAACTAGAAACAGACGGGCATGTAGATTACGGTTTTAGAAACAATGATGTAAAAGGCAAAATAGGTGTGGGACTGACTTATGTTCCCAAAAAGTTTGTGCGAACATTTATAAGAGCGGGAGATTACTATGACCAAATCAACAACTACGCTTCATTATCTCAAGTTTTTAGTGGAAGTAATTATGTGCGTAATGTCAATTTTAGTATAGCGCAAAGAATGGAAGTGATCAATGGTTTATTTGCAGAACTGACGTTGAACTTTTCCGATCAAAGACCCTTGACCAATGTCATTCCATCCAATTGGTCGCAAGCCCTATTTGGCGACCTCAACGAGGCTGTAGAATTTGAAAGATACATCAAAAGCGAGGTAATGCTCGAGATGAAGTATCGCATCAAGCAGAAATACATGTACAAGGAAAATAAGAAGGTAATTTTGGCAAGCAACCACCCAGTACTTACTGCAAAATATAAAAAAGGCATTCCTGGTTTATTGGACAGTGAAGTAAATTATGATTTTCTAGAACTAGGCGCTTCACACGAATGGAAACTGAAAAGGTTTGGACTTTCCTCATGGAAAGTGATGTATGGCACCTATCTCAACAAGGAGAACTTGAGAGTTTTGGAACATAAATATTTTAGAGGATCAGATCAATTGATTTTTTCAAATCCGACTTCTTCATTTCAATTATTAGGACCAACACTTTCTACCGCCAATGATTACTTTCAAGCCAATTATATGCACCACTTTGAGGGCAGCATCATGAATAAGATACCACTAGTGAACAGGTTAAAATTACAATTAGCCGGAGGAGCAGGCATCTTGCTGATTGAAGATGACAATTTCAGGCATGCGGAGGTTTTTGTAGGTTTGGAAAGGGCGTTCAAAATTTGGCAAGAAATGGTGAGATTTGGTATTTACGGAGTCACAGCCGATGACACTATCAACTCTGCCAACTTCACATTAAAAGTGGGAATGGCTTTCTATAGTCCTTTTACAAGAAAGTGGGATTACTAATAGGGTTACAACTTTATTCCAATAATACAAACATCATCTATTTGATCATGAGCACCTTGCCATGCAAAGAATTCATTTTCAAAGGCTATCTTCTGTTCTGCCATAGATAAATTTTGAATAGACAATATAAATCTTTTAAAAGGTAAGTACTTATACTTCTTCCCTTTATCCCCACCAAATTGATCTGCAAACCCATCTGTAAACGTATATAAACAATCATCTTCGATTAATTTAATCACATTATTGGCAAAAGGTTTTCTCTCTGCATATTTACCTACTGGTTGTTTGGACGCCTTCACCTCAAAAAGGTGTAAGCTTCCATCATCAGTGCTCAATATAGGCCCCACATTCTCGCCATTCACCTCCATTGAGTCTGTCTTTCTAACCACCCAAAGCGGGTTATTAGCACCAGCATATTGCACTTCAATGTAATCTCCAACTGTTTCATAAGAGCAAATAGCGATATCCATTCCATCTTTCACTTCATCTTCCGATTGCTCAAAAGTTTCTATCACTAGGTCTGTTACCTTATCTAAAATTTTGGCAGGTTCGATTAGTCCAAATTCTTTTACAGATCTATCCAATGCATTAGAACAAACAACACTTACCATTGCTCCTGGCACACCATGTCCTGTACAATCAGCTGCGGCTATTAAACTTCTGGAATTTCTATTATTACTCTTGGCCAAGTTGGTCCAATAAAAATCTCCTGCCACGATATCTTTTGGCAGGTAGAAAATAAAACTTTTGCTAAAAGTCTCTTGTATAGTTTTTACCGGGGTAAGAATTGCATTTTGTAATCGTTTAGCATAATTAATACTGTCTGTGATTTCCAAATTCTTTTCCTCTACCAAATGTTTTTGTTCCTCTGCAAAGTCTCTTTGTTTTTCTGCTTCTGCTTTTTGGGCCACTACTTCTTCCGTTCTCTCTTCAACAATTTTCTCCAGTTTAGCATTTTGAATTTTGACTCTTCGAATACTCAATTTAACTACCAAAATCAACACCCCAACAAAGACGATAAAGAATATGATATACGCCCACCATGTTCTATACCAAGGCGGCAAAACTTCAAATGAATAGGATACTGGTGTAGACTCCACACCCAATATGTTTTTTGCTTTAACATGAAAAGTATAAACACCTTCACCCAATGAATAGTCTCTCATTGTCTTTTCTGTCCATCTAGACCAATCAACATCATAACCTTCCAAATAAAAACTATATTGCGTTTTTTCTTCTGCAAAATAACTATTGCTTGCAAATTTGAATTCAAAAAGTTTCTTAGGGTTATATTCAAACACACTTCCTTGAATGAAGGTTCCATTACCTCCATAAATTATTGAATCTCCTAATTTAACTGTTCGAAGTAATGCATCAAATGGATGATTTTTCTCCTTGATCAATGACTTATCAAAACTCATTAAACCTCCAGGGCCGCCTAGCCAAGTGATATTATCATTCAAGTGAAATAATGAATGAACGATGTACTCATCATAACTGTAAAAATATTCGGGATGCCATTGCATTTCACCCTTCTCATTCTTATTAGCATATCCTATTTCGTACGTATTAGATTCATCTTTAAAGATGACCATCCATACATTTCCATCTCTATCCGCGTTAATTCTATGAACTCCTTTCTTTTCCTTACTAAAGTCTACTCCAAACTCATTGGTTAACTGAAACTTTTCCCCATTAAACTTATAGATTCCAATATCAGTACCGACATAAATTTCATCTTGATAATTGAACAAATAGGTTTGTCCAGAAGGAAGACCTTGATCCACATAAAACCTTTGAAAAGACAATTCATTTTCGAAGAAAACGTCCATGCTCAACTTGTAAACACCGTCATTAGGCTTGGTTCCGATCCAAATGGTTCCATTTTTTTCAATCTGAAAATTAAAAGGTTCACCATCACAAAAACCTTTGATGTATTTTACCTCTTCAAATTTGCCATTTTTGTATTCAAGCAACTGTATACCATCATAATGCAAAACAATCAAATGGTTTGGGTTTAGAGGCGATTGCATCACATTGTAAGGACCACCGTCTGCTACATTGACCACTCCATTTTCACTATATTGAAACACATTGTAAAGTGCAGACACAAAAAGTGAAGTATCACCATCAAAAATGAGTTCTTTGAGTCCAAAACACTCATCATTAATTCCGTTAATTTTTGAGATGCTACCGTCAATATTGATTTCATATGCACCACCACCTGAAGCCAACACTATATTACCATTAAAAGTACTTATATCTTCAACCGTTGCTTCGTCAAACAAGTTCTTGTATGTCATAACTGGCGACAGTAAATCCACTTTACTAATTCCATTAGCGGTACCTAACCATAAATTTTTCTCTGCGTCTAAGAATTGGCACATAATCGTACCATCATTTAATCCTTTTTCAATGGTTATGCTGTATTTTGGTGTAAAATCTTCGCCAAGAATCAACAATCCATCCACATAAGACCCCAAAGAAATTAGGTTATCATTGATGTTTAGTGCTGATTTGAAACTGTAATTTGGATTGGCAAATACTTCCTTAAAGATTCCCCCTTCATAGCGATACAACCCGTCATTTTCTGTAAGAACGTAGATTTCATCTTTAAATTTGAAAATAGAAACAACTGAGAACTCCTTAAAAAAGCCTGTATCCCATTTTGAAAACTTACCATTTTCAAACCTTACAATAGCATTATTCTTACCTCGAAAATACACGATGTCATCTATAACAGCTACTGCACCTATTCCATTTTCAGGATCTGTGTACTCTGCTATTTTTTGAAAACTATCATCAAGGACATACAGTACATTGAGGTAACTTATGACATATCCATCGCCTAACTTTACAATACTGGAAATTGGATTTCTTTTATCGATGTAGTTGCTACTTAAATCCTCAAATATAAACGTCCCGTTCTTTTGTTTTTTGAACATCCCCAAACCTGAAGTGTTGCTAACAAGAATATCTTCACCATGTGAAATTGTGGAAGAACTTTCCATTTTATCATCCAAGACCAAAGTACGCCATTCTTCTCCATCGTACTGTAAAACACCACGCATATTAGAAAAATAAAGAATTCCTTGTGGAGATGCAGAGATTCCAAAAATTTGAGCATTTGCTTTGTATTCTTTTTGAGTATAGTTCTTAACTCTAACAGAACCATGCATAGAAAAATCACCTTGACTTTTTGCACTCAGGAATGTAAAAAGACAAAACAAAAAAGCGAATACACTGATACTTAATTTCATAAGTAACAAATATACTCGCATTCGTTAAAATATTTTCAGATTTCTTAATTTTTCATCAATCTGTAACTATTAATAGTACCATTATCTATTATAACATTATACAATCCACTTGCTAAATCGTATAAATTTAACTCCATTTTATACTGACCTAGGACTTTGATGGGCATTTGTCTATAAACCACTCTCCCTTGCATGTCTATGATATACACCTCTATAGGGTCCCAACTCAATGAACTAAACACTAATGTAGCATTTCCATTTGCAGGGTTAGGCGACAAGAAAATTTCTTGAATAGAATTCTCTCCAACACCAACGCTTTCGTCACCTAAAAATATTCCTGCTGCGTGATTAGACCTAGTAGTATTATGATTTGCTTTGGTAGTTGTACATCCAGAAGTCCATGAAACATCCACCTTCATTTCGTAATCAGTAAGAGGCACAGCACTTCCAAAATTCCATGCCGTATCAGAATTATTGGAAGTAGCATTAATTAAATCAGGCGAAAATCCAGGAACTAAATTCCAGCATTGGTAATAATCTATAGGCCTACCAATATATGGTGTCCACTTAAGCCAAAATTCATTTTGTAGATTTTCAACAAGCACAAAATGAATTGTTCTTGCCGGCAGACTTAAAGGACCTACAACGCCAGAAATATCTTTTCCAGCAATTCTGTATGTATATGCTCTCAAATTAGGATTAGCAGTCGTATCGTGATATTCGGAAAGTGAATCGTAGGCTACAGTAGCAATTAAAGTATCATTTCCTCCCAAGGTTCTTCTATAAACTTGCATACTATCTATATCCAATGTAGATATTTGTGCAGAGCGCTCCCATGCAATAATATTGAAGGTTGACGTAGTATCTACAGTTACTAAGCAAATCTCTGTTATAGGACCTTGAGCCCAACTTGAAATGTTTAGTAAAAAGGAGCAAATAACAATTGAAAATAACTTAAATTTCATAGTAGTGAGTTTATAATTTATAGACGTCCAAGAATATTAAAGGTAGTATTATTATTACCAGCGTATTCATTACTTGGACCAATGAAACAATTAATTGTTTGACAGATTAATGTGCGCAACCATTTCCCAGCAACACAACGGGTAATTAATACCTATTTTGTTTCCCTTTATAAACAGCAGGAATCCCTTCCACCATCCATTGTGGAGCCTCTTCACCCAATAAATAATGATCAAAGAACTGTCTCATTCTGATACTCAAGTCCATTCTATTGGCTTCTTTCATTAGGTTATGCTCATCATCATTATAATTTAGCAACCAAGTAGGTTTACCAAGTCTTCTTAATCCGTTAAACAACTCCACTCCCTGATACCAAGGAACTGCCCCATCACCGTCATTGTGCATGATTAATAAAGGCGTTTCCACTTTAGGTAAGTGAAACAAGGGAGAATTTTCTATATACAACTCAGGCTTATCCCATATCGTTGCTCCTATTCTACTTTGGCCAGTTTCATATTGAAAAGTTCTACTCAAACCACTTCCCCATCTCATGCCTCCATAAGCACTAAACATATTACTTACAGGTGCGCCAGCCATTCCACACTTAAACCTATTGGTCATGGTTACCATTTGAGCCGTTTGATAACCACCCCAACTTTGCCCTTGCAAACCAAGTTTGGTAGAATCGATAAAATCATTGTTTCTAACAAGATAGTCAGTTCCACTCATGATTGCATTATAAGCACTTTGTGCTGGCTTTCCTATTTCGTAACCAATGTCTGGAATAAAAACCAGATAACCATTACTTGCATACTCAGTAGGGTAAATAATAGAAGCGGTAGTTTTTGGTCTATAATAGTAATGAATACGGTCTGTATATCTTTCATAGAAATAGACAATCATTGGATATTTTTTACTTGGGTCAAAATTTTCTGGTTTATAAAGCAGTCCTCTAATAGAATCACCATTATAATCCTTCCACTTCACTATCTCCACTTTCGCCCAATTGTAATCTATCTGCTGAGGATTAGCGTCACTAATTTTTTCAGATTTTTTAAAGGTCAGATCTGTCAGGTACAAATCAGGATACCTTTCCAGAGTCATGTATTGATAGGTTACGGCATCCGAATCCACTGCTTTGTGCACATTCATAATTTTGGCATCAAGGTCCAACAACTTGGATTCAATACCATTTTCTATGCTCACAATACCCTCTGATTTTGTAACATCATTTATAAACTTAGCAAAAATAGGCTTAGACAGATCTACAAAAACCTCTTCGTCATCGATACTTAAATAACTGTATACTAATTGCTTTTCAATACCTTTAGTAAGTCTTGTTGCCTTCGAACCGTCCAAAGGAACATTCCAAAGATCATATTGCCCTTGAAGTAAAACTGAATTTTGGTCCGATACCCATTCTACTCCACCGGCTGCTCCTATTTTTTGTGCAACGTCATGGTATCTGCTATAAAAATTTGCTGGTATTGCAGTTGTGAGATTGACTAGTTTGTTTGCTTCAATATCTTTTGCATACCAATTTGAATCGGCAGGGTCAAAATAGCATAGAGTTTTTCCATTTGGGGATAGGTATGAACTCCATCCATGAAATTTTTCTAGTAACAAACTTCTGTCTCCGCTACTGAGATCTACACGATACAAGTCATAATACCAAAAGTCCCAAGTCATTTCTTTGAGATACGGCATTTGATCTCTCATCAAAGCATACTCACCATCTTTGTGTTTTGAAAACACCAACGATTGTTCTGATGTATCTTTAAGAACGACACTTTCATTATCACCTATTCTATACACAACATCAATAAGCCCTTTGGCGTCTTTTTTTACGCTCAACAACTGCTGTGGTTGTAACTTCCCATCAGACCAGCTCCATAAGTCTAACTTATATTTTTCATCTGCAGTAAGCGTATCTTTTTCAGGTTTTAATGGTTTTACACCCAATTGATAAAATAATTTTGAACCATTTTTAGAGAATGACAATTTAGAAGTTGCGTCCACCGACTGATACGACTTAATAAAGTCTGCTGTAGTATCTGCCACCAAAGTCAGTTTCTTAGCTTCAATATCTAATAAGAATAGTTGATGTTTTTTATACTCCCCCGTATCTGAACTTGCTTTGAATGCAATTTGAGTTCCCTCTCTATTAAAGGTTGGCTGAATAATTTCTCCGTTTATATTAAATACATTTTCTAATTTTTCTTTACGGTACACAAACAACGCAGCAGAATCAATAGAATCATTGTAAGTATATGAATGCACATAAGCATAACTATTTCCAAGTTCACTAATAGTAGATTCCGTTACGCCCTCAATATCTACAGATGTCCAGTCATTAGCATTGACCACTGTAAGAATAGACCCGTTGTTTTTAATGGGATCATCTACCACTTTCTTTTTCTTAAAAAGGCATTTTCTTGCTTTAATTTCTTCCTTTTTCAACTCAAAAGATTCATCTCTTTCTATCAGGATCCAACTACCACCTTTTTCGGCCATTGAAAATTTACTTGACTTTTCATATTTATAGGTAGTATCCTTCAATAAGTCTAAAATTGCGACCGTATCTTTAGGCCATTTCTTTTTAGACACTTCGTCCAATTTTAACTGTCTGATTGAGTCATAATCATTCAATAGATGATATGCAACAAACCTTTCGTTGTAATCAACACTAGGTTTATCTGCCTTTCCAATCACGATTGGCTCACTTAAACTTTCTCTTCTATGTATAAACAAAGTATCATTACCTCTATAAGATTTCTCTTTGTATAAAATTATATTTCCTTTCGGTGAAATCGAAGAAGAAGAAATGGTCTTCCATTTATAGTATGCCTCAACATCGATTTTCTTTTTGGTTTGACCAAAAGCAAATGAAAATACCAAGGCAGTTGTTATCAATAAAACTATTCGCATTTTACGAATATACTAAAGGTATTTAAACAATAAGGCGAGAAAAAGTAAAATAATACATCGATAATTGCAATCTTAAGTTCCATCATAATTCAAAATGTTATGCATGCATAACATTTTTTTATTAAATTTGTCAGACGATTAGTCTAAATGACTATTTTTGACGGACAGGAAAAAAATTAACCTTAAATAATCATATAATGAAGTTATTAGTTTGTATAAGTAAAGCTCCAGACACTACTTCGAAGATTGCCTTCACTGATGGCAACACGAAGTTTGATGAAAACGGAGTTCAGTACATAGTAAACCCTTATGACGAGTGGTACGCTTTGGTAAGAGCATTAGAATTAGTTGAAGCAAATGGTGGAACCGTAACTACAATTACAGTAGGCGGAGCAGCAGATGAGCCTACAATAAGAAAAGCATTAGCAATAGGAGCAAATGACGCAGTAAGAATAGATGCTGAGCCAAATGACCCATATTTTGTAGCAAAGCAAATTGCAGAGTATGCAAAAGACAAAGGATTTGACATTGTTATGGCTGGTAAAGAAACAATCAATTTTAATGGTGCTCAAGTACCAGGGATGATTGCAGAATTATTGGATTTACCATTTGTTTCTTTGGCACAAAAAGTTGATGTTGCAGGCAATGTAGCTACATTAGAGAGAGATGTACCAGGAGGTACTGAAATAGTGGAGGTAGACACTCCATTTGTATTGAGTGCTGCCAAAGGAATGGCAGAACAAAGAATTCCTAACATGAGAGGGATTATGGCTGCTAGAACTAAACCACTTACGGTTGTTCCTGCAGTTGCAGTGGAAAATGCTACCACTGTTGTTTCATATGAAATGCCACCAGCTAAGTCTGAGTGCAAGTATTTTGAAGCAGACCAAATGGACGAATTAGTAGCAGCATTACACAACGAAGCAAAAGCAATATAAGTTATGTCAGTATTAGTATTTGTAGAAACAAAAGACGGAAAATTATCGAAAGCAGCTTTCGAGGCCGTTTCATATGGAAATAAAATTGGTAGCACTTCAGTTGTTACATTTGGAGATGTTGACGCTTCTGTTTTGGCAGGGTTGGGTAACTATGGTGCAACTAAAGTTTTGGTAAACAGAAATGTAGACGGAAAAAACGAGCAGCAATTAACTAAACTAATTGATGCAGCAGCACAAGCTGTTGGAGCAGATGTAATCGTAATGATTCAAGATCAATTAGGGAAAGCTGTAGGACCGAGATTAGCGGCTAGAATGAATGCCGGTCATGTATCTGGAGCAATAGACATTCCCGATACATCAAATGGTTTTGTAGTTAAATCTACTGTTTATTCTGGAAAAGCATACGCTTACGTAAAAGTAAACACAGACAAAAAAGTAATCTCATTGGTTTCTAATGCAATTGCACCAGAAGAAACTGGAGGAACTGCAACAGTTGAAGAGTTTACAGCAGATTTAGGTGAAGCTAAAATCAGAGTTAAAGAAATGAAATCGCAAGGTGCAGGAGTACCACTTCCAGAAGCAGAATTAGTTGTTTCAGCAGGAAGAGGATTAAAAGGACCTGAAAACTGGGGTATTGTGGAAGATTTAGCCCAAGCTCTTGACGCAGCTACAGCATGTTCTAGACCAGTAGCAGACATTGGATGGAGACCTCACCATGAACACGTGGGACAAACAGGTGTTGCTATTAGACCAAACTTATACATTGCTGCAGGTATCTCTGGAGCGATTCAGCATTTAGCTGGTGTAAACAGTAGTAAAACTATTGTAGTAATCAATACAGATTCTGAAGCACCATTCTTCAAAGCTGCCGATTACGGTGTAATTGGAGATGCTTTTGAAGTATTGCCAAAATTAACAGAAGCAGTTAAGAAATTTAAAGCTTCTCAAAACTAAGATTTAAATAAAATCGACCAAAAAAGCCGTCTCTCTTGATAGAGAGACGGCTTTTTTGGTATTTAAAATTTCTATTTATCGCCTAATGGTGACTTAACAACTTATCTGGAAATACTATTGAGACACCATCAAAACATTCCATCCTGTTTTAAAGAAGCCTCATAACCAACATCTGGAGGAAGGTTTGGCTCACGAGCAGCCGCAACAGCTAACTGATCACAAATTTCATTGTAGTGATTTCCTGCGTGACCTTTAACCCAAACAAACTTTACATTATGCTTAGCATAAACCTCCAAAAATCTTTTCCAAAGGTCAGCATTCTTCTTGCCTTTAAAGCCTTTTTTTACCCAGCCAAAAACCCAACCTTTCTCAACAGAGTCTACCACATACTTTGAATCAGAGTAAACAGTTATGTTCATTCCTGGATTCTTCATGGCACTGAGTCCTTCAATTACGGCTAACAGTTCCATTCTATTATTTGTGGTTTTTCTAAAACCTCCACTCAATTCTTTTTTGAATTTACCAGCTAATAAAACAGTTCCAAATCCACCAGGGCCAGGATTTCCCGTTGCTGCACCATCTGTATAAATTGTAATGTCCATATTAAAACAACTCCTTAATATTACTACTAAATAGTTTTATTGCAATAGCCAAAAGAATGATACCAAATATTTTTTCAAGAATTGCAATTCCCCCTTGCCCGAGCAGTTTCTCCAATCTTTTAGTCAATTTCAAAACTATAAAAACAACAATCATATTAATAATAACTGCCATAACAATATTAATTAACGCATATTCCGCCCTCAAAGAAACCAAAGAAGTCATCGATCCTGCACCAGCAATCAATGGAAATGCAACAGGCACGACCGTTGCTAATTTGGGCGAAATATCTTCTTTTTTCTTTTTTATCTCAATACCCAATGACATTTCAATGGCTAAAGCAAATAAAATAAAAGAACCCGCCACAGCAAATGCCTTTGGGTCTACCCCCATGAAAGTCAATATACTCTCACCCCCAAAAAGAAATGCAATTAAAATACAAAACGCAATAATTGTAGCACGTGCCGGGTTTATGTCACCAGCATCTTTCTTTATCTTAATAATAATAGGGATTGATCCAACTATATCGATAACCGCAAAAAGAACCATTGTGGTAATCCCCAATTCTGTCCAATCAAATTCAGCGAAAAAGGAAGTCATAATTTATTTATTTAAATAATTTTCTATCGTTTGAGGGAAATAAGCCTGTTCCAAGGCTTGAACTTTTTGAGCCACCTTTTCTGGGTTATCATACATGTCTAAATCTACATCAAATTGCGCCAATATTTCTCCATCATCATACACTTCATTGACAAGGTGAATTGTAATACCAGACTTTAATTCACCAGCAGCCACTACCGCTCTATGAACATTCATACCATACATTCCTGCTCCGCCATAATTAGGCAAAAGAGATGGGTGAACATTAATAATATGTTGAGGATATGCTTGAATCATATTCTCAGGAATTTTCAATAAAAAACCTGCCAAAATAATATGCGTTACACCTCTTTTTTGAAGCAAATCGAGTACTGTTCCATCATTAAAATCTGCTTTATAAAAAACAAAATGGTCTAACCCTGCATTTCTAGCATGGTCCAATGCTCCCGCCTCTTTACGATTAGCAACAACACAGTCTACCACAATCTCTTCGTTATTTTTGAAGTAATGAATGATATTCCTAACGTTTGAGCCAGTACCAGAAGCCAATAATGCAAGTTTTTTCATTTGCTGTAAATTTTCTGCAAATATAGAATAGCAATTTTGGTTCTTCTAATTATAGAAACTAAAAAGCAAAAAAAATCCCGTTACTCCATTAAGCAACGGGATTCACTATACTACACACGCTTATTTTGCCTCTTCGACAATTTTAGCATCTTTTGTGATGTTATTCACTTTACTTTTAACCTCCTCAGCAGTTTCCTTAGCTTTGGCAGTAAATTTCTCTTTTGCCTCTTCGGCTTTTTGTGTTAAATCTTCTTTTGTTGAATTAAATTTTGCTGTCAACTCTTCTTTAGTTTTTACAATTTTCTCTTCAGCCTCTTTCAAGAAAGGAAGTGTTTCTTCCAACTTTTCTTTCCCTTGATTAAATTGAGTTTTAAAATCTTCTTTAGTAGAGTCTACAGTTTTGAAAAAGTCACCTACGTAATTTTTTCCTTCACCATCAAATTTCTTTCCTGCCTCAACTAATTCGTTGAATTTTGCTTTTGCTTTGTCGTTTGCTTCTGCAGCCAATCCTAGTCCTGCGTAAGCTAATGTTTCGATCATATTCATAATACCTGTGTTTTTTTTAGTTTAATTATTTTGTTGTAGTTGTTTTCTTTGTCGCTGTTTTTTTCGCTGGTGATTTTTTAGCAGCAGCAGTTGCTGTTGTTTTTTTCGCTGCAGGCTTAGCCGCTTTTTTTGCTTCCGCCAATTGCTTTTCTAGATCTGAAATTTTCTTTTGTAAAGCATCAACAACCTTAGTATCTTTCTTCCCTTTAAAATCAAAAGTAGAAGTAATTTTATCTGTAATAGATTTTACTTTATTATCTATTTCTTCTTTGGTATTTTCTGTAGTTTTAAAAATCTCATCTATGATTCTTTTCCCTTCTGTATCAGAAATCTTTCCTTTCTCTACCAAATCTTCTATTGAGTGTTTTAACTTATCTGTTGCAGTTGATGCTAATCCTACACCTGCATAAACTATATTTTTAATTGCTTCCATTATTATTGCGTTTTAATTTTTATTCTATCCAAATACATCAACCCATTGTCAAAAAGTGAACCACTTTTAAAATCAAAGCAAACAAAATAGTAAGTTATAATCCATTATAACCTTTACTCACAAGCACTTACATCTATTTCAGGCACAAACACATGGGTGTACTATTATTTCAACATCAGTCCAAATAAACTGACAACTCATGACACACCATGAACTAATGAATGGAAAACAGTACACAATACGACAAAATGCTACCAAAGAGTATTTAGTTTTTACTGAAATTCCCTACATTTGCAGTATTACAATGAAAAGTAATCCTTATTACATAATCACAGGTGCGCCAAGTACTGGAAAAACATCCATTCTAAATGAGTTGTCTAACAAAGGCTTCATGTGCCATAGCGAAATAGCAAGACAAGTAATTCGTGAAAACTTAGATTCTGGGTTGGAGATATTTCCTTGGAATCAAATGCAGCTTTTTAGCGATATGGTGTTAGAAAGAATGAAAACATTGGTCACTTCCTTTCAACCAAATCAAATTCAATTTCTAGACAGAAGCATGGTAGATCTGATAGGCTACATGCATTTTGCAGGAAAAGAAGCGCCAGAACATTATAAGGATGAGGCATTAAAAGTGGGTTATGCCAAAAAAGTATTTTACTTACCTATCTGGGAAGACATTTACACCACAGACGAAGAGCGTAAAGAGAGCGTGGAAGAAGCGGCACAAATAGACAAAGCCCTATTCAATGCCTATCAATCTCTTGGTTTTGAAATAATCGAAGTCCCCAAAGGAAGTGTTCTAGATCGCGTAGAATTTATATTAGAATCTTGCGGCACACTTACAGAAGTAGAATAAAATTTAATTATTTTGCATAATAATTTTGTATTTCTCATTTTTTATTTACTTTTGCCGTCCCTCAAACGAGAGGAATTATGAATTTTGACATCAACTAGTAAAACGATTTATTTTTGTTTTTAACGCGAAAGTAGCTCAGTTGGTAGAGCGCGACCTTGCCAAGGTCGAGGTCGCGGGTTCGAATCCCGTCTTTCGCTCTAGGACTTTACTAGATAGTAATATAACACTTTCACTTTCAGAAATGATTGTGATGCTCGAGTGGTGGAATTGGTAGACACGCAAGACTTAAAATCTTGTGTCCATCTGGACGTGCGGGTTCAAGTCCCGCCTCGAGTACTAAACGGGACAACTTCTTAATTTTAGAGGTTGTCCCGTTTTCTTTTCCCCTTATTTCCTCCGCTATCATTGGGATTACCTTAAAAATAGTATTTACTCGTAAGGTTCGATAAGTATCTTTTTCTCGATTGTACAAAATTCCCTCTGGAAACACCATCTTTTGTAGCCTCCTCTTTTCTTCTAAATTACCAGAAGTCCATATTTTAGGGAGGTTTAAAGCTAGTTTTGTCGCTTTTTCTATTGCTAATTCAAGGTTCGATAAGTTAAATTTAGATTTTCCCATTTCATTTCGAATTTCATCCAACTCTTTTTCGAATTGAGTTTTATACTTGAGGTATAATTCTTTTTCAATTTCTCCTATCACATACCTTTCTTCAATTTTTTCAAGGTTATTTTCGAGTTTAGGAATCTTCTTTTCTAAAGCAATTATTTCATTTATACTTTCTTCATGTAAATCAATAAACATTTGTTTGATTACTTCTTTAATGGTTGAGATAAATGCTTTGTTACTTAGCTTAAACTTGTTTAACAGTTTTTCAAACATTGTATGCAACACTTTGGCACTTCTATTCTCTTTAGCACCAATACGATTGTTCTTATAGTAATACAATCCTTTTTTCTTAACCAAATACCCTGTAAATGGTGTTCCACAGTCTTCAGACTTAATAAATTGCTTTAAAGGTAGGTTCTCGTCATCTATGGTGTATTTTCCTCCATAGTTTTTCTGCTTTAAGATGTCGTTCACTTTTAGAAATAGTTTCTTTGATACCAAAGGAGGGTGTTTTCCTTCAATAACTTCTCCAGGGATTAATGAACTGACCAATAAACCGCAGTAAACAGGATTTCTGAAATAATCACTCAGCTTTTTATAGGATTTAGTCCAACCAAATTTTCGTAAACGCTCAGTAATTTCTGTGTAAGATAAATTATGCTTTGCTTTTAATTCAAATGCCTTTTTAAGCAATTTACCTTGTTCATTAATTACTAATTCAGCATACTTTCCTTTACCTGGGTTTATGTTCGTATAACCAAAAGGTATTGCGCCAGTAACAATACCTGCTCTTAATCTCTTTTGCATTCCATGGATACAACTTTTACGCTTGTCTTCATTATCCATTCTACCCATTTCCATATAGAGATGTTTATGGAAAAGACCTGAAGAAGTTGTTCCGTCAACCTCTTGAGTGGCAGATATAATTTGAATGCCTCTTTCTTGTAGATCAAGATAGGTCATACTTATTCCTGTACGAGAGAATCGTTTGAAATTATAAACTATGATGTAGCCAATACCCTTATGCCTCTTAACATAGGTAATCATTTCATTGAATTCTTTCCTTGAATCGGTTTTGGCTGATTCATGTGTTCCTCCAAAATATTTGACAACATTTAAGTTCTTTTTATTTGCACAGTTATTACAAAATTCCAATTGTGTATCTAATGATGCATTGTTCTCCGCTTGTTCTTTAGTGGATACTCTCGTGTAGATTACTGCTTTGGTTTTTCCTGAGTGTGCAGGTAGGTTTCCCTTTTTAGCAAATTGATTAAATATGTCATTCTTATTCGTCATCATCTATGGGTTTAAGTATTTTTAGTCGGCTTAATTGTTTTAAGACAATTGTTGCATATTCTTCTAATTGCTCAATTATTTCTTGAGCAACTTCATCCGTTAAGTTTTCAAAGCCCTCCTTAGTCTTTAGCTTTGCTACGGTCATTTTACTACCGTATTTAGCCTTTAACTTTTTCAGTTTTGCTACCTCACTTTTTATATATGCTTTTGTCTTGTTACCCATATTACTTAATTATGGTCTGAATCACCTCATTTACATAAGGATAGTTATCAAACGATTATC
>JBFHGR010000057.1:0-22661 GCA_041583015.1 Parvicella sp.
GAACAAGATTATGAGGTTAAATTATTTCACAATGCCTTAAATTTCAACGAGGTAATGGCAAGGGATTGTATGGTGCCTAGAAATGAGATTGTAGCAATTGAGTTGAATGCAGATGTACTAGAATTAAGAGAAAAGTTTATTGAAACAAACTTATCAAAAATACCAGTTTTTAAGGAGAGCATTGATAATATCATCGGATACGTGCACTCTTTTGAGATGTTTAAAAAACCTGAAAGTATTAAAGGGGCGTTGTTGCCTGTAAGTATTATCCCAGAGTCTATGACGGCAAATAGGGTGCTTGAAGACTTGATAAAAAAGAATAGAAGTATTGCCATTGTAATAGATGAATTTGGGGGGACAGCAGGAATGCTAACCATGGAAGACTGTATTGAAGAAATATTTGGAGAAATTGAAGATGAACATGATTCAGATGATATAAGGCAAGATGTATTAAATGATAGTGAGTTTGTATTTGGTGGAAGGATTGAAATTGATACGATTAATGAAAAGTATAATTTAAGTTTGCCAGAGAGTGAAGAGTATGAAACACTTGCAGGATTTATTATCAACCAATTAGAAGATATACCTCAAGTTGATGATGATTTTAGGTATAAAAATTATAAATTTACTATCCAGGAAGTTTCTTCCACAAAAATTGAATTAGTACACATTGAGATTTTAGAAGAAGATATATAATATTGAGTTTTGTAGATAAAATATTTGGAAAAATACCTTTTGCTTTTACCAAAAATTTAAAGCAAGGAAAGTTAGTGGCTCAAGTATTAAAAAAGGTGCTTAATACGGAAGAGTCTAGTTTTGTAGACGTGGGTTGCCATAAAGGAGAGGTGCTAAAGATTGCGTTGAAAATCGCGCCTAGAGGAGAGCATTATGCATTTGAGGCTATTCCTAACTATTATGAGAAACTAAAACCTGAGTTTGCAAATTACGTCAATCTATATAATGTTGCTGTTACCAATTATAAAGGAGAGTCTGAATTTAATTTTGTAGAGACTAATCCAAAATTAAGCGGTTTTAAGAAAAGAGATTATCCTAAATCTGAGAAGATAGTGCCAATAAAAGTCCCTACTGATTCATTAGACAACCTGCTGAAAGATGCTCTTGCTGTTGATTTGATTAGGATTGATGTTGAGGGAGCAGAATATGATGTGATTGATGGTGCTAAGAGGTTGATATTCAAGTATAAACCTCATGTTCTTTTTGAGCATATTCAAGGAGCGGCTGAATATTATCACAATGGTCCTGAGCAAATGTGGGAAATTTTGGTTACACAATTAGGTATGAAAATAAATACGCTCAAAGGTTTTTTGGATAATCAGAAACCATTTACAAAATCTCACTTTCATTTACTTTTTGAAACAGGACAAGAATCTTATTTTATTGCCTACTTTTAGGTAAATAATCCCAAAACAAACTTTCGTGATTGCATGGATTTCTTTTTCTTTAATAGTTAGTGTCATCCTCTTTTTAGATTTGGGAGTTCTCAACAAAGAGCCTCACCGGATAACATCAAAAGAAGCAGGTAGGAATACGCTTATTTTTTTCTTAGTGGCTATGATGATGGCTGTAGGGGTTTATTTCGTTTACCTGCATCATTTAGTTGGTAACCCAACATTTGTATCTCCCTATGAGGCCAGTTTAAAGTTTGTTACAGGTTATTTTGTGGAATTTGCGCTTAGTATAGACAACATATTTGTCATTGCTTTACTTTTTGGAAAGTTTATGGTGCCCAATAAATTTCAACATAAAATCCTCTTTTGGGGTATCATAGGAGCAGTTGTATTTCGGTTATTGATGATTTTATTTGGTGTAACACTGATCAATAATTTTACATGGACCATTTATTTATTTGGAGGATTCCTTATTTTTTCTGGTGTCAAAATGCTTTTTGAAAAAGAAGATATTGATGAGGCAGAAACAAAACTAGAGAAGTGGATAGGCAAAGTTTTAATCATCAAGAAGGATGTCGTGTCTGGGCAGTTTTTTATTAAGGAGAATGGTAGAAAATATGCAACAACTTTATTCCTAGTGCTTGTTTTGGTTGAGTTTACAGATTTAATTTTTGCCTTGGATAGTGTGCCAGCCATCATATCTATTACACCAGATCCTTTTATTGTATTTACTTCAAATATCATGGCTATTTTAGGATTGAGAAGTTTGTACTTTTTCTTGGCGGCTATGTTAGACAAGTTTTCTTACTTAAAGTATAGTTTGGTTGTTATATTAGTTTTTATTGGTGTTAAAATGGTGCTTTCACATACGGTGCATCTACCCGAATGGCTTTCATTAATAGTGGTTCTTGGAGCACTTATACTTGGAGTAGTAGTTTCGCTTTTAATAAGAACAGAAAAAAGCGAGAATTAAATATCAAAAAAAATCAAAATTCATTATTTGTTAACCAATTATTCTTTCTACTTTTGCAGCGAATTTTAGAAAACAATAATTAAACATTATACATAATGTCTGTATTAAAAGGTAAGATTTCACAGGTAATTGGACCTGTAGTAGATATCAGTTTTGAAGGAGCTGGTGCGTTGCCAAACATCTTAGATGCAATCGAAATCAAGAAAGAAGATGGAACGGTATTGATTTTAGAATGTCAGAAGCACGTTGGTGAAGAAAGAGTTAGAGCTATCGCGATGGATACATCTGATGGTTTGTCTAGAGGGATGGAAGCAATTGCTACTGGTTCTCCTATAACTATGCCTACCGGAGATCAAGTAAAAGGTAGACTTTTTAATGTTGTAGGTGATGCTATTGATGGAATCGATGAATGTGATAAGTCTAATGGCGGTGCTTCTATTCACAGAGCGGCTCCAAAATTTGAAGAGTTATCTACTTCTACAGAAGTACTTTTTACAGGTATTAAGGTTATCGATTTGATTGCCCCTTATTCAAAAGGTGGTAAAGTTGGTTTGTTCGGTGGAGCAGGTGTTGGTAAGACAGTATTGATCCAAGAGTTGATAAACAACATTGCAAAAGCATACGAAGGATTCTCAGTATTCGCAGGTGTAGGTGAAAGAACACGTGAGGGTAACGATTTATTGAGAGAGTTCTTAGAGTCTGATATTATCCGTTACGGTGAAGAGTTTAAACACTCTATGGAAGCCGGAGGATGGGATCTAACAAAGGTTGATAAAGTAGAGTTAGCAAAATCTCAAGCAACATTAGTTTTCGGACAAATGAATGAGCCTCCTGGAGCAAGAGCTCGTGTGGCACTTTCAGGATTGACTATGGCTGAGTATTTCCGTGATGGAGGTGAAGATGGACAAGGAAAAGATATTCTTTTCTTCGTAGATAACATCTTTAGATTTACACAAGCAGGTTCTGAGGTATCAGCACTTCTTGGACGTATGCCTTCTGCAGTAGGTTACCAACCAACCTTAGCATCTGAAATGGGTGCAATGCAGGAGCGTATTACTTCTACTAAGAAAGGGTCTATTACATCTGTACAAGCGGTTTATGTACCTGCAGATGATTTAACGGATCCAGCACCAGCAACAACATTTGCTCACTTGGATGCTACTACTGTACTTTCTCGTAAGATTGCTGAGTTAGGAATTTATCCAGCGGTAGATCCATTGGATTCTACTTCTAGAATTTTGACTGCTGCCATCTTAGGAGATGAGCATTATGACTGTGCTCAAAGAGTAAAAGAAACATTACAGAGATATAAAGAATTACAAGATATTATTGCTATTCTTGGTATGGATGAATTGTCTGAAGAAGATAAATTAGTCGTACACAGAGCAAGAAGAGTTCAAAGATTCTTATCACAACCATTCCACGTTGCTGAGCAATTTACTGGATTGAAAGGTGTATTAGTTTCTATTGAAGATACTATCAAAGGATTCAACATGATCATGGATGGAGAGGTAGATCAATACCCAGAGTCTGCATTTAACTTGAAAGGTTCTATTCAAGATGCAATTGACGCTGGTGAGAAAATGCTTGCTGAATCAAAATAAAAAATTAGATTAAGAAGACAAAAGACGTTAAGACATAAGATCACAGGATAATTCTTGAATCTTAATAATGTTTAACATAGTCTTGAGTCTTTTAGTCTTGAATCTTTAAATCTAGATAAAAATGACCGTAGAAATTATAACACCAGATAAAGAGCTGTTCAATGGCGAAGCAACTTCACTAGTTGTGCCAGGTAGTGATGGGTTATTAGGTATACTTAATAGTCACGCACCACTGATTTCCTCTTTGAAAAAAGGAGTTGTGAAATTAGTTACTGCGGAAGGTGAACAAACTTTTGATATCAAAGGTGGAGTAGTAGAAGTACTAAATAATAAAGTAATGATTTTAGCTGAGTAAGATTAGTTAGACAATTATATATTTAAAAGCCCTGTCAATTTATTTTGATGGGGCTTTTTTGTCTAATGAAAATTCTTCCATAATATTTGAGCCTTTGCGAATCCAACACATCCTTGTAATTGCTCAAAAGTCGCTTCCTTAATTTTTGAAACAGACTTAAACTCTTTGATTAATTCCAATTGTGTTTTATCTCCAATTCCTTTAATACCTAATAATTCAGATTGAATGAAATTTTTGCTTCGCTTGTTTCTGTGGTGAGTAATTCCAAAACGGTGCGCTTCATTTCTTGCTTGTTGAATGATTTTTAAAGTCTCACTTCGCTTATCTAGATAAATAGGTATAGAATCTCCTGGAAAGTAAATTTCCTCTAGTTTCTTTGCAATGCCAATAATGGCTATTTTTCCAAAAAGTTTTAGTGCTTTCAAACTCTTCACAGCGCTACTTAATTGCCCCTTACCTCCATCTATAACAATAAGTTGAGGCAATGGTTCCTTTTCATCCAAAAGACGCTTATATCTTCTGTAAACAACTTCTTCCATGCTGGCAAAATCATCTGAGCCAACTACAGTTTTGATATTAAAATTTCTGTAATCCTTTTTGGAAGGCTTTCCATCTTTAAAAACCACACAAGCGGCCACTGCATTTGTTCCATGAAAATTGGAGTTGTCAAAACACTCTATATGTTGAGGTAATTCTGCCAATCGCAAATCATTCTTCATGGTTTCTAAAATCCTATTGGTGTGTTTATCAGGATCTATGCTTTTAATTTGCTTGTACTTCTCCACTTTGTAATACATCGCATTGCGCTGAGAAAGATCTATCAAACTTTTCTTTTCTCCCTTTTGTGGGACAACAAATTTTACGCCTTCTAGGTTTAATGAAACATCTTCTGAAACTAAAATTTCTTTGGATTTGCTGGGGAAACGTTCACGTATTTCAATAATGGCAAATTCTAAAACATCTTTATTAGATTCTTCTAATTTCTTTTTGATTTCTAGTGTATGACTTTGGATGATGGCACCATTCATCACCTTGATAAAGTTGATGTAGGCACTATTCAAATCAGATTCAATGGTGAATACATCTAAGTTATGCATGGTAGCACTTACCACCATGGATTTGGATTGATATTTTTCTACCAATAATAACCGGTCTTTAATGTCTTGTGCTTTTTCAAATTCAAAATCTTCTGCATAACTTTTCATGCGAGACTTTAATTGATTAATAACAACGTTAACATTTCCCTTTAGGATTTTTCTTACATTGGCCAATCTTTCTTCATATTCTGCTTTACTGGTCTGTCCTTGGCAACAGCCTTTACAATTGCCAATATAATATTCTACAGAGGTTTGGAATTCATCACTCCCTATATTTTCAGGCTTTAATTTGTGATTACAGTGCCTGATGTCCAATGTTTGGTGAAACATATCAATCAATGTTTTGATCATTTTTACACTATGATATGGACCAAAATATTCAGAGCCATCTTTCCTGATGTTTCGTGTGTAAAAGATCCTAGGAAAAGGTTCATTTTTGATAACAATCCAAGGATAAGTTTTATCGTCTTTTAAAGCGATGTTGTACTTCGGCTGATGCTTTTTGATGAGACTGTTTTCCAATAATAAAGCATCCATTTCAGTCTCCACCTTAATGGTTTTGAGATCTGCAATTTGTTTTACAAGTATTTGTGTTTTGCCGTTGTGATTAGCGCCTTTGTTGAAGTAGGAAGACACCCTACTCTTAAGGTTGATTGCTTTACCTACATAAATGATTTTCCCATTGCTATCAAAATATTGATAAACACCTGGGGTGCTAGGTAACGCTTTTATTTTTTCCTTGAGAAGTTCTTCCTTAGTCATGCTTTGACAAAGTTAGTGATTTTAGTTAATGACAATTGATTTTGGAACAATTGGCAAACCATTAAAATTGTTTTCAATGAAGAATTCGCAACCCGTTAAACCTCAAACAAATATTACATTTCAACGTAGCAGTGTCGAATAAAAAAAACACTTCCCAATGCGGTTATTTATATAAAATGATAACTTTAGACCAACAAATAGAATTTACAACAACAAAATCAAATAATATGAACAATCCATTTGACTCTAAAGAGTTTCAAAAATATGCAACTAAGCACATGGGAATTTCTTCTATGTCATTGCACAAATATTCGTCTGCTATGGGGCAGGTTCCAATGGGAATGACACCAAACATTATTGAAGAGCGTCAAATGAACGTGGCAGTAATGGATGTTTTCTCTCGTTTGATGATGGATAGAATCATTTTTTTAGGAACGGGAATAGATGACTATGTTGCCAACATTATCACTGCTCAATTACTTTTCTTAGAGTCTATTGATGCTCAAAAAGATATTCAGATTTATGTAAATTCTCCTGGAGGAAGTGTTTATGCTGGTCTTGGTATTTATGATACGATGCAATACATCCAACCTGATGTAGCAACTATCTGTATTGGAATGGCTGCATCTATGGGAGCAGTACTGTTGTGCGCTGGAGCAGAGGGTAAAAGAACTGGATTAGAGCATTCTAGAGTGATGATTCACCAACCGTTAGGAGGAGCACAAGGACAAGCATCTGATATCGAAATTACTCACAGAGAGATTCAGAAGTTAAAGAAAGAATTATATGAAATCATTGCACGTCACTCAGGTAAGTCAGAACAACAAGTGTGGGATGATTCTGATAGAGATTACTGGATGATTGCCAAAGAGGCAAAAGAATACGGCATGATTGATGAAGTCTTAGTGAGAACTAAAAAATAATTAGTCAAAACTTAATTGAACGCCCAAATTGTTAATTCAATTTGGGCGTTTTTATATTATGGTTGTGCTGTCTGTCATTAATAAGCAGTTGTTCGTCATCTACTTTAGCCCATTCCTAATCTAGTATTGAAAATACATCTTTTTCTCTCTATATTTGAAGTAACAACAACACTACAACAACTACTACGAAACCACTTTTTTCATTTGAAAAAGGTGGTTTTTTTGTTTCTATTTCCAATTTAGTTGTAAAAACTTAGATTGTTTCAATATTTATCATTTTCAAATTAGATCAGAATTACATTTTCAAATTAAAAACACTTATCTTTGCGCGTATGAGTAAACAAGATGTGAATTGTTCTTTTTGTGGAAGAAAGAAGAAAGAGGTAGACGTATTAATTGCTGGCATTACTGGCCATATTTGTGACAGTTGTATTGGTCAAGCAAGTCTAATCATACAGGAAGAATATAGTCACTTGTCTAAAGAACAAGTAGAGAAAAGTCTTAAGTTAATCAAGCCTGTTGAGATTATGAATCACCTAGATCAATATGTTATTGGTCAGAATGAAGCAAAAAAAGTGCTTTCTGTGGCGGTTTATAACCATTACAAAAGATTGCTTCAGGCCACGGATAAAGAGGATGAAATAGATATTGAAAAATCCAATGTTATCTTAACGGGCGAAACGGGAACAGGGAAAACATTATTGGCAAAAACAATTGCTAAATTATTGAATGTTCCTTTCTGTATTGCAGATGCTACAGTACTAACCGAAGCAGGATATGTTGGTGAAGATGTAGAAAGTATCCTTTCTAGATTGTTACAAGCTGCAGATTATGATGTTGCACAAGCAGAAAGAGGTATTGTATTTATTGATGAAATTGATAAAGTAGCACGTAAAAGTGATAACCCTTCTATCACTAGAGATGTTTCTGGAGAAGGAGTTCAACAAGCCATGCTTAAATTAATGGAAGGGGCCGTAGTTAGTGTTCCTCCACAAGGAGGAAGAAAGCACCCAGATCAAAAAATGGTTCAGGTAAACACCAAGGATATTCTGTTTATCTGTGGAGGAGCATTTGATGGTATTAAACAAATTATCGAAAGAAGAATTAAAACACAGTCCATTGGTTTTGGTTCAAATGATGGAATGCTTGAGGTGAAAGAAAACATTCTTTCTTATGTGAATCAGTTAGATATCAAGAAATATGGGTTGATTCCAGAGTTAATTGGTCGTTTCCCTGTGTTGACATATTTGAATCCTTTGGATCACAAAACTTTAAAAAGCATTTTGACTGAACCCAAAAATGCCTTGGTAAAACAATACAACAAATTATTCGAAATTGATGGTATTGAGTTGGATATCACAGATGAAACATTAGACTTTATTGTAGATAAAGCAATGGAATTGAAGTTGGGTGCAAGAGGATTGCGTTCTATCTGTGAAGCAATTCTTACTGATGCAATGTTTGAAGGTCCTTCTTTGAAGACAAAGAAATTGACCATTGATGTAGCATATGCTGAGGGGAAATTTAATTCATCAAAAATTAGTAAATTAAAAGTAGCGTAAGTTAAAAATGCTCCAAGCCAGTTTTACTAAATATCCGCTCACTTTCAAAAGGCCTAGTGGTACTTCTAGAGGAATTTTGACGGAAAAAACATGTTATTTTCTTAAAGTCAATGATTCAGAAAATACAACAGTTTATGGCATAGGAGAAGTTTCTATCATTGAAGGCTTAAGTATGGATGATGCTTCACAATTGGAAGGTAAACTCAATTGGCTTTGTCAGCATATTAATGAAAGTCCAAAAGATTTAAATCAAGCACTGTTAGATTTTCCTGCTATTAGAATGGGACTAGAAATGGCTCTTTTAGATTTGAAATCTGGAGGAAAACGAATTTATTTTAATAGTCATTTTACTAAAGGAATCCAAGCAATAAATATCAATGGTTTAATCTGGATGGGAGATACTTCTTTCATGTTGAGTCAAATCAAAGAAAAATTAGCCAATGGTTTTAAGTGTTTGAAACTGAAAATAGGCGCTTTAAATTTTGAGGAAGAAATTCAGGTTATTCAAAACATTCGTAAAGAGTATGACGAACACGATTTAGAAATTAGAGTAGACGCCAATGGTGCATTTAGCCCAGAACAAGCATTGCGTAATCTTGATAGATTGGCTAAACTGGATTTGCATTCCATAGAACAACCTATCAAGCAAGGACAATGGCAAGAAATGGCAAAGTTGTGCGAAACAACTGAGTTACCTATAGCCTTGGATGAAGAATTAATTGGGACTTACGATCCAAAATCAATGACAGAAATGTTGGAGACAATTAATCCTCAATTTATTATTTTAAAGCCAAGTTTGTTGGGTGGTTTTAATGCTACTTACCAATGGATTCAAGCTGCTGGAGAAATGAGTATTCCTTGGTGGATTACCTCAGCATTAGAAAGTAATGTAGGATTGGCGGCAATTGCTCAATTTACAGGTCAGTTTTATAACCCTCTTCCGCAGGGTTTAGGAACAGGTCAGTTGTATACTTCTAATATAGATTGTCCATTGCAATTGGATGGTCAGGTTTTGTCGTATCGTCAAGATAAAGATTGGAATATGTCAAGTATTAAATGGTAACAGTTGGATTTATAGATAATAAAGAAACTTTTTCCATTTCTGAAATACTAAACGGAACTATTCTCTCTAGTTATGATGAAGCAAGTCTAACTTTTCTAAATCAATGGTTTGCTCAGAGTGATACTATTAAAGTTCAAACTTCTGGATCAACTGGTGTGCCGAAACAGATTCTGTTGTCCAAAGAAAGCATGCGGGCAAGTGCCCGATTAACTTTGCAATATTTTGATTTAAAGAGAGGTGATACAATATTACAATGTTTACCTAGTCAGTTTATTGCAGGTAAAATGATTTGGGTAAGAACTTTAGTTGGCGGATTGAAAGTAATTGTTGCCAAACCAAGTGCTAACCCTATTAAAGAATTGACACAATCAATCAAGTTTGCGGCAATGACCCCACACCAAGTTGCTACCGTTTTGAAGCAGTCTCCTGAGAAAATGGATTTAATAGACATGTTGATAATTGGCGGAGCTCCTGTTTCTAATGCGCTCCTAGAGAAATTACAATCATTAAAAACGAAATGTTTTGCTACGTATGGGATGACGGAAACCATTACGCACATCGCTGTTAAGCAATTAAATAAAGTTGGGCAATCGGAATTTTATGAAGCATTACCTACCATTGCCTTTTCTGTAGGAGAGGAGGCTAATCTAAAAATTAGCGCACCACATATTTCTAGTAATTGGCTCGAAACAGAAGATTTAGTAAGACTCATAGATCAAAGTCATTTTGAATGGTTAGGTCGAAAAGATTTTGTCATCAATAGTGGAGGCATAAAATTATTTCCAGAAGTAATAGAACAGAAAATTAGTCACTTAATTCCTGTAAGGTTTTTTATTTCAAAGCGGGAAGATTCGACTTATGGAGAAATTCCTGTTTTGGTTTTGGAAGGAGAAACTACTTTTGATTTGAGAAATTTAGAATCTTTATTATCAAAAATAGAGATGCCAAAGATTGTAATTAATATTCCCGTTTTTAATGAAACAAGGAGTGGTAAGGTTGATAGAAAAATCAATTAATTTAAGCTAGTATTATTTGTTATATTTGAATTAGAAATTAAATTCAGTTTTGAGAATGAAATCATCATTTTCCGTTTTAGTAGTATTACTAATTGTAATTGTTACATTTAGTTTCTTGTCATGTAAAAAAAGAAAATACGAGCGAAAAGACCTTCATAGTATGGATGATTTTGGAGGGAATGAAGGAAATTTAAGAGCCTTTTATTATGAGCCTGTTAATGCTACGCCAAACATGCCTCTTGTTGTTGTGTTGCATGGTTGTTCGCAAACCGCTTTGGGGGTGTCCAAGTTGACGGAATGGAACGTATTAGCTGATAGGTATGGCTTTTATGTCTTATATCCAGAGCAAAAAAGGGTTAACAATGCTTCCAAATGCTTTAATTGGTTTCAAAATAAGGATAATGAAAAGGGAAGAGGCGAATGTGCTTCTATCATGAATATGATAGGAGAAATGAATTCCAAATTTGATGTGGATTTAGCTAGTGTATTTGTTACGGGAATGTCTGCTGGTGGCGCCATGAGCATGGTAATGATTTCAACTTATCCGGCTTCTTTCAAAGGGGCTTCCATCATGTCTGGAGGGCCTTACAAAGGTGCTGAAGGTTTGTCAGAGTCATATAAGGCGTTACGAGGTAAAATTACTAAATCGGAGGAGGAATGGGGTGATTTAGTTCGTTCACAAAATGTTGGCTACACAGGTCCCTACGCCAAAGTTGTTATTTTTCATGGAATAAAAGACAATACAGTTGATTTTAATAATAGCAGTGAAATAGTTAAGCAATGGACCAATGTAATGGGGATTGGACAAGATAATATGGAGACCAATGATATTACTGATGATATTAAAGTATTAGATTATAAAGATTTAAATGGTGACGTTTGCGTGAAGAAATATGAAATAGCTAACATGGGGCATCAACTGTCAATAGACCCTGGCGAAAGTGAGGAGCAAGGTGGTGGAAATGGGGTGTTTGCAAAAGATAAAAACTTCTTTTCTACATTCTGGACAGCCAAATATTTTGGGTTGATAAACTAGAGGAATTACATAAATACAAGAGGAAACAGAAAAATCATTTACGTTATTAACATAATATTTTCTTTCTTTGCAAAATCTTTTAAAGAAAAGTTGTCGCACTAAAGTGAAAAATTATGGCTGAAAATCTAGTTATTGTCGAGTCGCCTGCAAAGGCAAAAACCATTGAAGGTTACCTTGGAAAAGGTTTTATCGTTAAGAGTAGTTTTGGTCATGTAAGGGATTTACCCAAGAAAGGAATCAACATTGACATTGAAAATAACTTCCAACCTAACTACGAAGTAACTGCAGACAAAAAGAAAATCGTAAAGGAATTGAAAGACCTCAGCAAGAAAGCCGATATGGTTTGGCTAGCAACGGATGAGGACCGTGAAGGAGAGGCCATTTCATGGCACTTAATGGAGGCATTAAAACTAGACGACAAAAAGACAAAAAGAATTACATTTAACGAGATTACAAAAAGTGCTGTGAGCAACGCCATTGAAAATCCTAGAGCATTGGATGTAAATTTGGTAAATGCACAGCAAGCAAGAAGAATACTGGACAGAATTGTGGGGTTTGAATTATCGCCAGTACTTTGGAAAAAAATTAAACCATCTTTATCTGCAGGTAGAGTTCAATCGGTAACGGTTAGGTTAATTGTAGAAAGAGAAAGAGATATTGAAAACTTTAAGCCAACTAGCTCTTTTAAAGTATATGGTTACTTTAATATTGATGGAAGTTCATTTAGAGCCGAGTTAAGTAAAAGTTTCAAGGCGGAAAAAGACGCAAATGACTTTTTGCAAAGTTGTGTAAATGCCGATTTTAGCGTTGCAAACTTGGAGAAAAAACCTGCTAAAAGAACGCCTGCTACACCTTTTACCACTTCTACACTTCAGCAAGAAGCAAGTAGAAAATTAGGTTTTAACGTGTCTAGAACAATGTCTGTTGCACAGAAATTGTACGAAAGTGGAAAAATCACTTATATGAGAACAGATAGCGTAAACCTTTCTGATTTTGCTATGGCAAATGCAAAAGAGGCTATTATTAAATTGTATGGAGGTGATTATTGCAATCCAAGAAAGTATAAAAACAAGAATAGCAACGCACAAGAAGCGCATGAGGCGATACGTCCAACTGAATTTTCAGTGCAGTCTGCTGGTAATTCTTATGATGAAGAAAAATTATACGATCTGATTTGGAAAAGAACTATTGCTTCACAAATGAGTGATGCAGAATTAGAAAGAACCAAAGTAACGATCGAAGGGACTGGTGTTAAAGAAGCATTTATCGCTTCAGGAGAGATCATCAAGTTTGATGGATTTCTAAAAGTATATTTGGAAGGTACGGATGATGAAGATCAAGATACAGATGATGGATTGCTTCCGGCAATGAAGAAAGGAGATGCGTTACTGAACGAGTCTATCACAGCTACAGAAAGATTTACAAGACCTCCAGCAAGATTTACTGAAGCCTCTCTTGTTAAGCAATTGGAAGAACTTGGCATTGGTAGACCTTCTACTTATGCACCAACAATTTCTACAGTTCAGAAAAGAGGTTATGTAGAGAAAAAGGAACTGGAAGGAAAACAAAGAGATATTATTTACTTTGAGTTGAAAGACAACAAAGTTGTTAGAAAAGTAAGACAAGAAAACTACGGAGCAGATAGAAACAAAATGTTCCCAACAGATATGGGGGTAGTTGTTACCGACTTCTTAGTAGAAAATTTCAAAAAGATTTTAGATTATAATTTTACTGCATCTGTAGAGAAAGAATTTGATGATATTGCTAATGGAATGATGGAATGGACCAATATGTTGAAGAAGTTCTACAACCCTTTCCACCACAATATTGAAGACACTTTAGAAAATTCAGAAAGAGCATCGGGAGAAAGAGCATTGGGAATAGACCCAAAATCTGGAAGACCAATCATAACAAGAATTGGAAGATTTGGACCTATGGTTCAAATTGGAACGCAAGAAGATGATGAAAAACCTGTGTTTGCGTCATTAAAAACTACGCAGAGCATTAGTTCTATTACACTGGAAGAGGCATTAGATTTATTTAAGTTGCCAAAGGCATTAGGAGAATATGAAGGATTACCAGTTTCTGCTAATGCTGGAAGATTTGGCCCTTATATTAGATGGGGTAGTTCTTTTGTTTCCTTGCCAAAAGGAGAGGACCCATTGGATGCAACTATTGAATTAGCCATTGAATTAATTGAGGCTAAGAAAATTGCAGATGCAGAAAAGTTCATTGCTGAATTCCCACATGAAAAAGAAGTGATTCAAGTACTAAAAGGCAGATATGGACCATATATCAAAGTAGGAAAGAAGAATTACAAAATTCCAAAGGATAAGGAAGCAAAAGATTTGTCAAAAGAAGATTGTCTTCACATAATGGCTAACCAGCCGGAACCAAGAGGTAGGGGTGCTAAAAAAGCTCCAGCCAAAAAGAAAGCTCCTGCTAAGAAAAAGGCTGCTCCTAAAAAGAAGTAAGCACTTTATTTTCTGAATAAACATACTGCTGTGAGGAATTACTCCTCACAGTTATCTTTACCAATGCACATTGTTACGATATTTGTTTCTTAATACTTTGGACAAATAATGGATTTAGATATATACTTTCAACCCGTAGCATCAAGCGAATACAAAAAGGATACACTTGGATATTTCACCGATATTCACAACGAACACGGCTTTCCTAATTTGGAAGATGTAAAAATTGCTATTGTTGGCGTTCTTGAATCTCGAGGAGATGCCAATAACAATTATAACGCAGGTCCTGATGTAATCAGAAAGTCATTCTATGATTTGTTTCATCATCAATTGCCAGTCAAAATAGCAGATTTAGGTAATATTTTTCAAGGAGCAACTTTAAAAGATACTTATCATGCTGTGGCGGACGTTGTGCAGGAGTTGAATAAGAAAGGTATTTTCACAATCATTCTTGGGGGTAGTCAAGATTTAACTTATGCTAATTATTTGGCCTATGAAAAACTAGAGCAAACAATTAATTTGGCTGTAATAGATGATACCATTGATATGGGTGATGATACTGAAGATTGCTCTAACAAAAATTACTTGTCCAAGATAATTTTACACCAACCTAATTATTTATTCAATTATAGTAGTATTGGTTATCAAACCTACTTTGTGGCGCCAGATACCAAAAGACTAATGGAGGATCTTTTCTTTGATACCCATAGATTGGGGGAAATCCAATCTAATATTACCCATAGTGAATCCATTATTAGAAATGCGGATATCCTAAGTGTAGATGTAAGTGCTATAAGAAGAAGTGAATGCAGCGGTAAGTCGCTTCCAGGACCAAATGGGTTTTATGGGGAGGAAATATGCCAAATGATGCGTTATGCGGGTATGAGTGACAAACTTTCTAGTTTGGGTATTTATGAATACTTGCCAAGCAATGATTTTAATGGAGGAAGTGCAATGCTCCTCGCTCAGATGCTTTGGTGTGTCGTGGATGGTTATTGCTCACGGAAGAAGGATTATCCTTTTGGAACGAAGGAAAACTATATGAAATATAGAATCCACGTAGAGAATACCGATCACGAATTAGTATTTTTTAAAAGTGATAAGAGTGATAGATGGTGGATGGATGTTCCTTATCCCCCAGATCAAATCATGAAATTTGAAAGACATCATTTGGTGCCTTGTAATTATCAAGATTACAGAGATGCTGCAGAAGGTCATATTCCAGATTTGTGGTGGAAAACTTATCAGAAGTTGAATTAAGGTTTCAGTTAATTAGTTGTTAGTTAAATGGTTGATTAGTTTTTTGATTCACAACTTATAGTTAAACACTCACAACCAATTAACTGAGTAACTAAGAAACCATCTAACCAACTAACCTTACATCGTCATCCCAACTACTACAGCAGTCAATAAACAAGCTATTGTTCCTCCAATTAATGCTTTAACTCCTAGTTGAGAAAGTAATCCTTTTCTAGATGGGACTAATGCCCCAATTCCACCAATTTGAATCCCTATGGATGCAATGTTGGCAAAACCACAAAGCATATAAGTGGACATAATTACACTTTTTTCATTCAGTAAGCCAGCAGCATTCTTTTCGCCTAAGGTGCCATATGCGTAGAATTCATTCAGAATTGTTTTTTGTCCAAGCAATTCTCCTACATGTACCATGTCTACAGCATCTACACCCATAATCCAAACAATAGGAGCACATGCATACCCCAGTATAAATTCAAATGATAAGTCATCATATTCGGTATTAGCAGCAATCCATTCATTTATGCCTCCAAATGAACCTGCTCCTGAGAGAATTCCATTGGCCAGAGCGACTAAAGAAATAAATACAATCAGCATTGCACCCACATTTACGGCTAGTTTTAAACCGTCAGTGGTACCATTAGATATTGCCTCAAGCGCGTTGGTCCCAATTTTATCCTTAGCAATTTTTAGGTCTTCATTTATTTTATCTGTTTCTGGAACAAGAATTTTTGCAGCAACTATTGCCGCTGGTGCTGATATCACTGAAGCTGTCAATAAATGTTTAGCAAAATATACTTGAGCCTCTGGATCATCACCTCCTAAATAACCAATGTATGATGCTAGCACACCTCCAGCAATAGTTGCCATTCCGCCTGTCATTAAGCACATCATTTCAGATTTAGTCATGCCTAGTAAATAGGGTTTAACCAAAAGCGGAGACTCAGTTTGTCCTAAGAAAACATTTCCTGCTGCAGCTAAACTCTCTGCTCCGGAAAGACGCATGAATTTTTTCATTACCCAAGCGAATGCGTAAACAACTTTTTGAAGAATTCCCCAGTAATAAAGCAAACTCATTAACGCAGAAAAGAAGATAATGGTTGGTAACACCTTAAAAGCAAATGTAATCAGAGGTGGTTGAATTTGTCCAGAAGCAAAATCTCCAAACACAAAGTTAATTCCCTCATTTGTGTATCCTATCAAGGTTACAAAACCTTGGCTGATGCTCGTAAAAACACCTTCCACAAAAGGGGCTTTCAAAACTAATAAGGCAATTACTATTTGAAACAATATACCTTTCCAAACTAATTGCCAATCTATCGCTTTTCTATTTGAACTGAATAACCATGCTACGCCCAACAAAAAGGCCATACCAAGAATTCCTCTTAGAATTGAAACAAACGAAAACCCTGCGTCTGCTATTATTTCCCTTTCAAACTCAAAAGTTCCTACATTGTATATGTATAAGTTTAAATGTTCATTGTCGTGAGCTAAGACTTTAATTTGCAACGGAACTTGATTGAAGTTTACTCCTTGATTGGAAGCGGTAGCCAAAACGCCAATTTCATTCTCATATTTTACTGTCGCATTTCCAATAGAATCTGTCTCAATTTGTACTTTCTTAACTGTAATATCAGTATTTGGAGCAATAAAACTTAAGTTGATACTGTCATTACTTACTGCCCATGTTCCTTTAACGGGATGCGAGAAATTAAGGATATTTGTACTGAATTCATTCTTGTCTTCGCCAGTAGCTAACTTAAGTTTATAAACTATAGTGTCGTTAATATAAAGTTCCTCCCCTAGAGGGTTCATAGCTTTTAAAACCCATGTTCCTTTAAAACTACTTTCTGGGCTAGCAACCTCCTCCTCACAAGAAGTAAAACCTAAAACACTAAATAAAGTTAACAGAATGATACTAAACAATGACTTCATAAGTGTTGATTAACGAGTTGTAAAAATGATTAGTTGCTGTTTCTTTTGTTGATTTCGTCTCTCAGTTTTGATGCTGATTCGTAATCTTCGTTTTCCAAAGCAATAGATAGTTGTTGATTTAATTCTTCCAAAGAAAGCGATTTTGGTCCTGTAGCCTCTGGTGTTGATTCCTGAAGTGTTTCTTCATCTTTGTCAAAATCATCCTCCAATAGAATGCCTGCACTTCCTAGTACAAATTCATAAGTGTAAATAGGACAATTAAACCTAACGGCCAATGCAATAGCATCGGAAGTTCTAGAGTCAATTTCAATTTCCTCACCATCTTTTTCACAAATTAATTTAGAGAAAAAGATACCTTCAACTAGATTGTAAATAATAACTTCTGAAATGTTTATATGAAACTCTTCAGCAAAATTTTTGAATAAATCATGCGTAAGTGGTCTGCTAGGGGTCATTTTTTCTAACTCAATAGCAATCGCTTGCGCTTCAAATCCTCCAATAATTATTGGCAATCTTCTCTTGCCTGTTGATTCACCTAGCACAAGTGCATATGCACCAGATTGTGTTTGGCTGTAGGATAAACCTACTATATCAAGTTTTAATTTTTCCATTCTTAGCGTTTGCTTTGTAAAATCAAGATTACGAAATTAAGAAATATTTATCGAAACAAAAGAATGTATTAGCAGGTAATTCATATTGAAAAACGGATTATTTTTAATATTTTTACGATAATTCTAATTCCCCAACCGTATTCTATTTAAATGATTTTGACTAAAAATTTTAAATATAAATTACTCTTAGGCTTATTTTTCCTAATGATTTTGGGGGATGCAATGGCTCAAAATCATAAAGGGGGTTATCAATTTATTGAGAATAAAGGTCAGTGGCCTAACCAAGTCAATTTTAGAGCAGATTTAAAATCTGGCTACCTTTACTTAGAAAAAGATGGACTTCTCTTTGATCTTTATGACCCCAAAACAGTCAATAAATATGTAGAAGGACACTACAATAAGGAATTACGAAAGGATTTGGATGAATTAAAGTGGCATGCCTATAAAGTTACTTTTGAAGGTTGTAATGATGTTTCTAAGGTCCAAAAGAGTGGACAATCCGCTAGTTATAATAATTATTTTCTTGGTGCTGATAAGTCTAAATGGGTAGGCATGGCCTATGGTTTCAATGAAATTGTATATCAAGATGTTTATGATGGAATAGATTTCAAAATGTATTCTCAACTTTTCAATTTAAAGTATGATTTCATTGTTGCGCCTTACGCAAATCCTGAATGGATTAAAATTAAATATGAAGGTCAAAATAAATTAGAAATAAGTAAAGGCAAACTTCACATCTACACAGACGTGAATCACATAATTGAAGCATCACCAGTGGTTTACCAAGTTGTCAATGGAAAAAGAAAAATCATTAAGGCTGCTTATGTTCAAAGTGGGAATGTAATTAGTTACAATATTCAGGAAAAATATGATCAATCACTTCCTTTGATTATAGATCCAACTGTTGTTTTTTCAACATATTCGGGTTCTTTTTCTAATAATTTTGGATACACAGCAACATTTGATTCTAAAGGATTTTTGTATTCAGGAAGTTCTGCTTTTGGTGCGCAATATCCTACCACTTTAGGAGCTTACAATACTTCTTTTAGTGGAGGTATAGTTGATATTGCAATCTCTAAGTTTGACACTACTGGAACTTTTCTAATTTACTCTACTTATATTGGAGGATCTAGTGATGAGTTGCCACATTCTTTAATCGTTAATAGTGTTGATGAACTTTTTGTTTTTGGTTCTTCCAGTTCTGGAAATTACCCAACAACTGTGGGTGCTTTTGACAATACATATAATGGAGGAACTGCTGTGAATATGCAAAATGGGCTTGGTGTGAATTATGTAAATGGATCTGATATCGTTGTAAGTAGACTGAGTGCAAATGGAGCAAGTTTACTTGCTTCAACCTATATTGGAGGGTCAAGCAATGATGGATTAAATCATACCAGTGCAACACCTTCGTTAAATACACTTCGTTATAATTATGCAGATGAGGTAAGAGGAGAGGTTGATATTGATAAAAACAATAACATTTACATTGCTACTTGTACTAGGAGTACAGATTTTCCAATTACCTCTGGAGCATTTCAACCTAACTATGGTGGTGGTGAGTTGGACGGAGTAGTAATTAAGTTAGATAATAATCTGCAAAACATTATTTGGAGTAGTTACATTGGCGGAGAAAATCATGATGCCGTTTATGCTTTGGCCATTGATGATAGTTCTGATATTTATGTTACCGGAGGCTCATCCTCTACTCTGATGCCAACCACGATTGGAAGTTTGCAGACAACTTATCAAGGAGGTAGAAGTGATGGATTTGTATCCCACTTAAAAAAAGATGGTAGTGCTATTATTAATTCTACATTTATAGGATCTAGTACTTATGATCAAAGTTATTTTGTGGAAATAGACAGACCCGGTAATGTTTACCTTTTGGGGCAGACAGAAGTTACAGATTCTACATTTGTAAAGAATGTCACATTCTCCAATTTTGGAAGTGGTCAGTTTGTGACTAAATTATCACCGGAACTAGACACCATGTTGTATTCTACTGTTTTTGGTTCAGGTAATGGGATAAACATTTCTCCTACGGCATTTTTGGTTGATTTATGTAGTAAAATGTACTTGGCGGGCTGGGGGGGAGCAGTAAATAATCTAACCACTTTGGATAATAATGCGGGTTATACTACTGGAATGCCAATTACCACGGATGCTTTTCAATCAACCACGGATGGAAGTGATTTTTATGTGATGGTGCTAGAGGATGATGCTTCGAGTGTAGTTTATGGGTCTTATTTTGGCAGTGCGTCTGCTGCAGAACATGTAGATGGTGGAACAAGTAGGTTTGATAGAAAGGGTAAGGTTTATCAGGCTATATGTGCAGGTTGCGGTTATGATAGTAATATGCCTATTGTACCAAGTAATGCCGTGTCGGCAACGAATAATAATAGTTGTAATTTAGGTGTGTTCAAAATGGATTTTGACTTACCTATAGTGCTTGCAGATTTTGAAGTGCCACCGCTAGGTTGTGCCCCCTATTCGGCAGCATTTACCAATACCAGTTTGTCTCAATTGAACACAAATTATGAATGGGATTTTGGAGATGGGGCAACTGCAACAGTAGAAAACCCTACTCATGTATATCAGTCGCCAGGTACATACTTGGTTTCATTAATTATTGAGGATCCTATGACGTGTAATTTTGGTGATACCATCACTAAGGAAATAACAATTATTGGTGACACTACCTATTCGTTAAATGATCTTTCTATTTGCATGAATGATGTGGTTCAGATTGGATTGCTTCCCTCAGGTGATACAAGTTTATCCTATGCTTGGTCTCCAATGTCTACGCTCAATAATGATACGATTGCTAATCCTTTTGCGACACCAAGCGCAACAACACAATATCAATTGTTGATTTCTAATGGTGTTTGTACAGATACAGTTTTACAAACGGTCAACGTCAATGTGCCACTTTTGGATGTTAGCAATGATACAACGCTCTGTACGAGTGATGAAATAGTAACTTTGATAGCCAATTCTTTTGGGACCAGTAATACTTATATTTGGTCTAATACAGCTAACTTATTAGATACTATAAATAACCCCATTACAAGTAATACTATTACGGTTTCACCTTCAAATACAACCACTTATTTTGTTCAGATTAGCAGTAATGGATGTTCTTTGCTAGATAGTGTTAAGGTGAGCATCGTTAATACGCAATTGACCATTAATAATGATTTTTCAATTTGTGCTGGAGATAGTGCATTGATAATTGCAACATCCGTAGTTCCATCCCAATCATTTGTTTATGATTGGTATCCAGATGCCAATTTAGTAAGTCCAGATGGCAATGATTCTGTTTGGGTGCGTCCTAGTGCTTCGGGATATATTTATTTAGATGCTACAAGTTCAGAGGGTTGTCTTGTTCAAGATAGTGTCAATGTGTATGTTGATCCTTTACCTTCTGTCACATCTAGCGCTTACGCTGATGCTGATACAATAATAGAGGGTGGAAGTGTTGGGTTGCATGCTTCGCCCGCGGGATATAGTTATGATTGGGCTCCTAGTATATACCTTAATAATCATCAAATCCAAAATCCAGTTGCCACCTTGGAGGAGACAACAACTTTCACAGTTACAATATCCAGTGATGCAGGTTGTACAAAGTCAGAATCAATAACCATTTATGTGAAAGAAGTAGTTTGTGGCGAGCCAGATATTTTTATTCCAAACGCTTTTACACCTAATTCAGACAATGCCAATGATTTTCTATATGTAAGGGGGAATAATATTGATAAGTTATTGTTTAGGGTTTACGATAGATGGGGAGAATTGGTGTTTGAAACCAGAGATCAAACAGTTGGCTGGGATGGTACTTTCAAAGGAAAAGACTGTGATCCTGCAGTGTTTGATTATTATGTAGAAATAACATGTATTGATCAAGAAACCTTTTTTAAGAAAGGAAATATAACGCTTATTCGATAATACTATGGATCCATTGCTAATGTTTGGAGAAATGTCCAAAAGATTAAAGTTTAGAAAACTTTTGTCTTCTGATTTTAATGATTGGACGCCTTTGTTTTATGAGAAAGAATCAGCAGAATATTTAGGGTTAGACACTTCATTAAGTCCAGAGAAACTATGTGAAGCTTGGTTTGTCAAGTCGAATTGGCGCTACGAAAATAAATTGGGTGGAATGAATGCGTTAATTCACAAAGATACAGGTGAGTTGGTCGGTCAATCTGGATTATTGATACAAGAAATTGAAGGTGAGAAAAGGATTGAAGTCGGATATTCTATTTTGCCCAAGTTTTGGAGACAAGGATATGCCAGTGAAGCAGCGCAAAAATGTAGAGATTTTGCATTTCAAAATAACTTATCAGATCGGTTAATTTCTGTTATTCATCACGATAATAAAGGGTCTATGAAGGTGGCCCGGAATAATGGGATGTCTATCATCCAAAAGAACTTTCTTTATTATGATTTGGTCGTGAATATTTTTGGTTTGGAAAAGACTGAATGGTTGAAGATGAAGAGGCATTAATTTTTGCTAAATTATATTAAAAACCTCCTTCTTTATATTGGAATAAGATTTGATACATTACTTTTGTAAATCAATCC
>JBFHGR010000058.1:0-22632 GCA_041583015.1 Parvicella sp.
CTCTTGATTTTTCTCTCCTGTATTATTTAACCAAATTGTTGAAAATCTTTTGGATTTTTTTTCCTTCAATTTAATTTGAAAATTATTATTTAAAGAAATATTCTCTTTAACAAAATTATCACTGGTTGATATTGACTTACACGATTGATCAACAGTTAAAAAGGATGATGCACCAGAATTAAAAACCCAATAGCCCTGGAAAGGGGGAATAACACCACCTACAAAAGAACCCGCTGATGTAGTTTGATTATCTCCATCCCAATATTGAAATCCTCCAATAGATGCATCATAAACATAAAAGTAATTACCTATATCAACTGAAGATTTTGCAATATCGTCCCAATCAATCGGAGCAAGAAATGGATTAGCTACAAAATTCCAAGAAGTTTGAATAGGAATATCAACAGATTCATCTAACATTATACCTGGACCTGTTGTAGTAATAGTTTTAGCACTCAATGTGTTTAAATTATCCCCTAAAAAAATCTCCACGCCATTATCAACTGTTATTACAGAATCTAAATTTGCTATTGGTTTGTATCCTTGTGTACTTGCATCCCAATAAGTTGCTGAAAAATAACATCCAGAACTAGTAGCGGCACAGCCATCTGGAAATCCTGTACCACTTATAAACAACTCATCGTCCCATTGGTTCAACTTAAAACTTTCATTATAAGGAAAACTTACATTTCTCATGCCAGCATCTCCTGAGGGAATATACTTTTGAACATTCAAATTAGCTAATCCAGATAAAGTTGCTCCAACACCTTGAGCACCGATATAAGCAGAACCTGAGGCAGTTGATAAAAATGTTAAATTATTATCATTAAAGTCAATAACACCATCTGTAGGAATAACTGCTCCAACAACAGAGAATGTACCAGTGACAACTTCCAAACCATTTGAATTATCCAATTCTAATGTATCAAAAGTCACAACCCCATCAACATTAAAATATTGCTGTATTGAACCATCAAACAACATTTTGCTAGGTGAAATAATAGACAAAATACCATCAACATTCACATCTCCTTTTACGGTAAATAAAGTATTAGCATCAAGAATCAACTCACCCCCTGACTCAATTTCAAGACTCAAAACATCCCTATCATCTGTCACGGTAACAGTATGCCCTGTTCGAATTACAACATTTTTCTCGAAATCAGGAACACAAGTACAAGACCAAGTTGATGGCTGATTCCAGTTTTGACCATCAACTATACTCACTATTTCTCTTTGATTATTTCCAATTGTAAAGTAATAATCATCCTCTAATTCATTAGCCCCAACAGTAAAAGTAACTACATCACTTAAAAAAGTGCCAACAATTCTAGTTGCATCGGAAAAGTCATTATCATCTGATACTAATAATTCATAATCACTCTCATCCCCAAATGTAATTCCTGTTAAATCAACTGATAATGATATTTCTCCTACCTCACCAATCTCAGACACTTTCCAAGTTTGAGTCAACCTCTTCCCACCAGTAGAAGCATAATCTGAAGGTACATTTGTTGCTACAGTAGCATACCCTCCATCATCGTGCCCCCACATTAAAAAATCAGCATTATCTAATCCCGCACTCACAATTTCTACTATTCCAGTTCCTTTGGCCGACAAGTGTTGATTACTAGCATCATCACGCCCAATACCCGCTACTTCACTTCCATAATTAGCACCATTATCATAAACAACATTATCAGATAAGGGATTATCATATTTAGCAGATAAATAGTTTATTATAATTTTTTCTTGTGCAGAATTCACCACTTCCGAAAACACAATTACCTCAGGAATTTCCCCATTGAAATACGTAAGTTGAGATGGGTGATACCCCAATTCAGTTTTAACATGCGAAAACACAGAAGCATCAGCCCCTGCAGTACTTACCGCAGTTAGACCATTGTTTCTACCAGACACGTAATCTCCTGAATTCCAACTCCCATTAACAACATGCGGACTCAATTGATTTGCACTTGAAATATTAGAATTCGCAAATTTAATCCCTCCTGAGGAAGTAGTAGCATAAAACTCATGCCTAGTAATCAAATTACTTTCCCGTTTGAGATTTAGCCCCCATCCTGTTACCCTTGTAGATAACTGAGTATTTAACACTGCTCTTTTAATCGAATTCCCAAAAGATTCATTATTAACATAAGTCACAAACCAACTAACCTCATCTGTATCTAAGTCACTAATTGCAGCTGATTCAATCTGATCACCTCCATCAAAAGCGACTGTTGGCCTACCTCCTATAGCCCCCCCCTCAATGAAAGTTGGTTGTCTCGATGATGTCGCCTGTGTAAAGTCATTCCCATTACCACTCACATCACTCCAAGTAGAAACAGGATCACCATCACTTAATGTCATTTGACTGGCGTCTAACCAAACCTCAAGATTTGCTGATGTCCCCACACCTCCTGGACCAATTTGAGACTGAGCAACTCCTACTACAGAAATTAAACTTAAAACGGAATATAATATAGACTTCATAAACATACAAATTAAGGTAATAATACAAAATTAGCAATAATTAACTTACTTTCTTTCAATTAGGATAAATAAATACCAACAATATTTGAATGCATAATATAAACTGACTAAAACACTTTATAACTTCTTATCCTCCCCATAACCATAACCATAACCATAACCGTAACCGTATCCATAACCGTACTTACCATAATAATATCGCCATTTTTTCATTCTAACACCATTCAGAACCACGCCTTTGTTGGCGACTTTAACATCGCTTACGATATTTTCTAGATATTTCACTCCCTTTTTATTGGCCATTCTAGTATTCATCACAAAAATGGATACATCAACCTTACTCATCAAAATCACACCATCACTAATCAGACCTACTGGAGGTGAATCTAGAAAAACATAATCATAATGCTCTAAGCCATATTTAATCAACTCATCTACCTTCTCAGACAAAACAAGTTCAGAAGGGTTAGGTGGAACCGGACCGGATGTAAGTACAAATAAATTTTCTTTAACCTCCTTAATCATGCTATTTATGTCCGCTTGTCCAGATAAGAAATTAGAATTACCTAACGTATTCTCTACTTTTAAAAACTTATGCAATCTCGGCTTATGCAAATCAAAATCAATGATTAACACTTTTTTGCCAGACTGTGCAAATAAAGAAGCTAAACTACCCGAAACAAAAGTTTTCCCCTCACCAGGATGTATAGAGGTTACCATAAAAACTCTACCTTCCTTTCCTGATGAATAACTCAGAGAAGTTCGTATTCCTCGCAAGGACTCCATCATACTAGATTTAGAAGATGTATCTACTTCCACGCCTTCCACATTCTTTTCAAAAGGCAGACTTCCAAAAACAGGTAAAGTTGTAGCATCCTTTAAATCAATAACATTATCAAATTTATTAAACAACCAATACCTCAAAATTGCCAAAAGCACTCCAATTACAATTCCTACTACAGCAAAATATCCTCCCTTTCTCAGGTAATCTCCACCTAAGACACCAACAACTCTTGCTTTTTCTATAACCTTAGTTCTTGGTATAATTCCCGACCTAGCAATAAAAGTATTTGCACGCTTTTCTAACAGAAATAAATATAATTTTTCATTAACCTGCATCATTCTTTCTACGTCCTTAAATTCCCTTCCTGTTTTAGGTAATTTACGAATTATATTTTCCGTAGTTGTTTTTTCCTTTACCAAATCTGCCAATTTATTTTCAAAAGCCTCAAGTGTGTTTGATATATAAACCAAAAGATCCAATCTTTGTAAACTAATTTCTTCTTCTAGTTCTTTAAACCTCATATGATCTGAAGTCACTTGAGATTTCATAGCATTCTTCGCTATTTGATTAGTATAAAATGAATTTAGCGAACTACTTAAATATTCATCCCCTTTCAAGACATACATAGAAGGCGGCAATAAATTACCGTCAGATTCTTCAATATACTTACGCAAATGCTTCAACGACAAAATATCCGATTCAATACTTTTAATCTTTTCTTCATCTGCAAATAATTTAGCAAATATGACCTCAGTTTCCCGGGAAAGATCCAAAACATTCTTATCTTCTCTCAAAGTATCCATTTCTTCCGCGATAGAATCCAACATTGTAGTCACCCCGGTAAGTTGACGACCAATATGATAAAGAGTATTTTCATTAATATCAAATTGGCTTTGCATTGTATAATCAAGATAAACCTTAGCCAAGGTATCTAGGATCATCTGACTCCTTGCTGGAATTTCATCTATTAAAGACAAATTTAAAATAGTTGTATACTCCTGATTCGTTATTTCTAAACCACTCTTTATTTTGTTTATCCAATAATCATTTTTATGAAATGCTAATTCGTATTCAGCATCTACATCACTTACATCTCCAAAAGTATTCACTCGCAACACATACCACTTCCCAATAATATCTTCATTAAAATTATGTGTATTTACAACATCTTTTCCATCATTATCAAAAATAATCTGAAACTGACTATTATCTAAAATATTAAACCTCACTCTTTTACCAACCAATCTATTATCAAAACTTTTTAAATCAACCTTAAAAGGTACTCCCCAAAAAACTTCGGTTGTATTTATTCTACCAGCAATATAATAAGTAACATTAAGATCTAACTTATCTATGGCCATCTCAATCAAATCATAAGATTTTAGCACTCTAATTTGATTTGAGATATCTGTATATTGCATACCAACACTCTTTTGAATCGATGTTTGATAATCATATACATCATTAGACTCCAATAGCATCTGCATTTGCGATGTGTACTGAGGGATTTTTTTGTATGCAATAAATGCTCCAATGGCTCCGAAAATAATTGGAACAATAATTAACAAGTACCAACCTTTAATTAAAGATTTGTAAATCCACTTTAAATCTTTTAAATTAACTAACTTCTCTTCTTTGTTATGTTCGATATTTGTCATTATCTTATTTAAGTGGTCAAATATAAGAGTTATCCTTTAATTTAAAGACTTTCATTTTTTAGTTTATTTATAATTAAGCGTTGCATTTAGTTAATTCAACCTGTAATAAAATAGAATTATCATGTAAACTTGAAGATTTAAATTAATTTTTATTCCTTTGTACAAGGTTAAAATATTTATATAACTATATTTGCACCCAATAATGAACAAACTTCTAAAATATACACTTGTTATTACAGCATTTTTTGTAGCAGTAATTTCAGTAAATGCTCAGGTTCCTGCTGGCGCTACCCCACCTGGTGGACCTTCCGGTGCAGCACCCCCTCCATGTTGGCCTCCTCCATGCATACCTGTAGATGGTGGTATAAGTTTTTTAATTGCAATTGGAGCTGCTTTCGGTGGAAAAAAAGCATTCGACCATTTTAAAACAAAAGAAGATTCTGACGTTTAATATTTCCTATGAAGGAATTTATTAAAAATCCATTTATTAGATTTATTCTCCTTTTTAGCGTTCTCACGGTAATTTGGTTCTCGCTATACAAGTATATTTATATAATTGATGGCTCCAATGTAGATCAAGTAGATACTTCAGGGATAAATAAATCAATAACGATCGCCCTAGCTAATACAGCTGGTTTTTTCTCAAGTTTAATAGGCTATAATTCAACAACAGAAATTACACAGGATTTGGTAATTGTCAGGTTAACAGACTTTCAATATTCTCATGGTACTTGGATTGGAGAACCTTGCAATGGACTAAAAGTAATGGGGCTTTTTGCTCTTTTCATTATTGCTTTCCCTGGAAATCACAAGCATAAATGGTGGTTTATCATTGCTGGAATTTTGGTGATTCATTTCTCCAATGCCCTAAGAGTTTCTGGACTAACCATCATCGAAGCAAAATGGCCACAATATTTAGACTTTAATCACAATGTGACTTTTCAAGTTTTAATATATGGTATCATCTTTTTAATGTGGTATTTGTGGGTTCAAAAATTCTCAGGAATTAACAAGCAAACGAATGTTCAATAACAACCTCATTGGAATATTAGCACTTCTTATTTCTTGTGCATTAGGATTTGCATTCTTTTGGTTTTGGAAAACTAAAATCTGGAAAAATAACTCTCCTGCTAAATTATTTCTCAACCTTAAAGACTATAAAAAAACACAGGTTATACTCATAACAATTCTACTTTTTTTTCTATTCTATCTTGATTTTATAAGAGATTATATCTTTAAAAACTTAACCTTTCGCATGAACTTTATAGGGTTAATGGAAAAAGGTGGTTCACCAGACAAATACCTGGACCCAACAGACTCTCTTATGGTAAGTTTACTAGAAGGGCTTTCATCCTATCAGATATACTACCTTAAATTCCTTGCTACTTTCCTAATGCTTTTTGTTTACTTCGTTGTTTGTCAATTGATTTTAAAATTAATTTATTTAAAGCACCGCACATTAAAGTTTACCTCCTTACTCTACGGTACTGGAATATTCTTTATGATGTTTGTATTCTCATTCTACTTCTTCACATTACCTCCAGTTATAAAAAACAATTTTTATTTAATCTCCATGGAAATAGGTCATTTTCTAGAATCCAGTTTACCAACCTTATTACTTCTTCTTTCTTTTAAAATTTATTTGAGTTCTCAAAACTTTAACCAAATAGAATAATTACTTTTGTATTCATAAATTGAAGCTTCAAATATGAATACAGACAAACAGATTTTCGATCTAATTTCTCAGGAAAATAAAAGACAAATTGAAGGAATTGAATTAATCGCTTCCGAGAATTTTGTAAGCCAAAACGTTATGGATGCTATGGGATCCATCCTTACTAATAAATATGCGGAAGGACTTCCTTTCAAAAGATATTACGGAGGATGTGAAATTGTAGACCAAATAGAACAAATAGCTATTGATAGACTTAAAGAGTTATTTGGAGCTGTGTGGGCGAATGTTCAACCTCATTCTGGTTCACAAGCCAATGCTGCTGTATATCTTGCTTGTCTTAAACCAGGTGACAAAGTCTTAGGTTTTGATTTATCTCATGGTGGTCACCTTACTCATGGCTCTCCGGTGAATTTTAGTGGAAAATTGTATAATACATCATTTTACGGTGTAGAAAAAGAAACAGGTAGGATAGATTTTAATAAAGTTGAAGAGACCGCAATTAAAGAAAAACCTAAAATGATTATTTGTGGTGCCTCTGCTTATTCTCGAGACTGGGACTATGCTAAACTGAGAGAAATTGCAGACAAAGTTGGGGCAATTCTTTTTGCCGATATTTCTCACCCAGCAGGTCTTATAGCAAAAGGATTATTGAACAACCCAATGAAGCATTGTCATATTATTACCACCACAACTCACAAAACATTGAGAGGTCCAAGAGGTGGTGTAATCATGATGGGAGAAGATTTTGAAAACCCATTTGGAATCAAACTTAAAAACGGTAATACAAGAAAAATGTCTTCTCTTCTTGATGCTGCTGTTTTCCCTGGCACACAAGGTGGACCATTGGAACACGTTATTGCTGGAAAAGCAATTGCCTTTGGTGAAGCGCTTTCTGACGATTTCAAAACCTACGGACAAGAGGTTATTAAAAATGCACAAACTATGGCGCAGGAATTAATGAACCTTGGCTATAATATTATTTCTGACGGAACAGATAACCATTGCGTTCTTTTGGATTTAAAATCTAAAGGGATTACCGGAAAAGAAGCAGAAAACGCATTGGTAAAAGCCCACATTACAACCAATAAAAACATGGTACCTTTTGATACAGAATCTCCTTTCGTAACAAGTGGAATTAGATTGGGAACCGCAGCAATAACAACCAGAGGAATTAACCAATCTGAAATTAAATCCATGGTTCAATTTATTGACAAGGTGATTACCAATAGTCAGAACGAACAAATCATCACAGAAGTTGGACAAGATGTCATTGCACTAATGAGCAACAAACCTCTTTTCAAAGAATTAACTTTAGCATAAATTTCAATTACTTTAAAATTACATTTATTATGAATATTTCAGCAAATAATCCTAATCTTAAATCATGGGTAGCTATACCTGCTAATTCAGACTTTCCAATACAAAACTTACCTTTTGGTATATTTTCAGAAGGTTCCAATGACAAACGAGTAGGTGTTGCTTTAGGAAATAAAATAATAGATTTATACCAATTAGCTTCTTTTGGATACTTAAACAATACAGCATTTAAACCTTCAGATTTTGAACAAGATATTCTAAATCCAATGATGCTAAAAGGAAAAGCAGCAAACAGAAATTTAAGAAACAGAATTTCAGAGTTATTTCAAGAGAATAATGACGAATTGAAGAAAAATGAGCAGCATGTTGCTCAAATATTATTCAATCAAAATGATTGTACCATGCACCTACCAATAAGAATTGGTGACTACACAGATTTTTATTCAAGTGAACAACATGCTTACAATGTAGGTTGTATGTTTAGAGACCCAGACAATGCATTAATGCCAAACTGGAAACACTTACCTGTAGGCTACCACGGAAGGTCTTCTTCCATTGTTGTTTCTGGAACTCCCTTCAAAAGACCAATGGGACAATTAAAACCTTCTCCTGATGAAGATCCAATCTTTGCTCCTTGTAAATTATTAGATTTCGAATTGGAAATGGCTTTCATTACTTTCCAAGGAAAACCATTAGGTGAAAGAATATCTACAGATGAAGCAGATGACTATATTTTTGGTATGACCTTATTTAATGATTGGTCTGCTAGAGATATTCAAAAATGGGAATATATTCCATTAGGACCATTCCTTGCCAAAAGTTTTGCTTCACATATGTCACCATGGATTGTTACACTGGATGCTTTGGAGCCTTTTAGAACAGCAGGACCAATTCAAGATCCAAAAGTTCTTCCGTACTTGGAATACAAAGGAGATAAACACATCGATATAAATATCGAAATGGGAATTCAACCTGAAGGGACTTCTGAAACTATTGTGACAAAAAGTAACTACAAACACATGTACTGGAACATGAACCAACAATTAGCTCATCATACTGTAAATGGGTGTAATATTAATTGTGGTGACACAATGGCTTCTGGCACAATTTCAGGACCAGAAGAAGGTTCTTATGGTTCAATGCTCGAAATAAGTTGGGCTGGTTCTAAAACTGTAAAAATGGCTGACGGAACTGAAAGAAAATTTTTACAAGATAATGATACTGTTATCATGAGAGGTTACTCCGAAAAAAATGGTGTGAGAGTTGGGTTTGGAGAAGTTTCTGCCAAAATTCTTCCTGCATCATAATTACTTTTTATAACGTCAACATATTATGGAAATCGACCACGAAAAAGAGAAACTGCAGATAATGGCTGCATACAAAGACTTAATTAAGTCTATTAAGGTTGAATTGGATGAAGATGACAAGAAATTAATTAGAAAAGCATTTGAAATTGCCGTTGATGCGCATAAAGAAATGCGTAGAAAATCTGGGGAACCTTATATTTTTCATCCAATTGCAGTAGCTAAAATATGCGCTGAAGAAATTGGCCTTGGTGCTACTTCCATTGCATGTGCTTTACTTCATGATACTGTAGAAGATACTGAAATAACCCTAGACGATATTGAGTCAATGTTTAGCCTAAAATGTAGAAACATAATTGATGGGCTAACTAAATTATCTGGGGTATTTGATATGGAAACTTCTGCGCAGGCAGAGAATTTCCGTAAAATGTTGCTTACCATACCTGAAGACATCAGAGTAATTCTTATTAAAGTAGCAGATAGACTTCACAATATGAGAACACTCGGTTCTATGCGTGAAGACAAGAAAATGAAGATTGCTTCAGAAACCTCATTTCTATATGCTCCGCTTGCACACCGATTAGGTCTGTATAATATTAAATCAGAATTAGACGATCTGTCTTTAAAACATACACAACCCGCAGTATATCAAGAACTTGAATCTAAACTTGAAAAAACTCGTGAGGTTAGAGAGCGGTTTATTCAAAAATTCATTTCTCCCATCACTGCGGTTCTAGAAAAACAGGGGTTAGATTTTACGATTAAAAGCAGAACAAAATCCATCAATTCCATCTATAATAAAATCCACAAAAAGCATGTCCCTTTTGAGGAGATATTTGATCTTTTTGCGGTTCGTATTATAATAAACTCAAAGCCAGAAGAAGAGAAATCTGACTGTTGGAAAGTCTACTCTATCGTGACGGATTTCTATAAACCAAACCCAGAAAGGTTACGTGACTGGATTTCACATCCGAAGCAAAATGGATATGAATCTTTACATACTACAGTGATGTCGCCTACTGGTAAATGGGTTGAAGTTCAAATTCGAACCAAGCGAATGGATGAAGTAGCAGAAAAAGGCTTGGCTGCTCATTGGAAATATAAAGAAGAAAGTGAACAACAATCTGGATTTGACAAATGGATTGGTGAAATAAGAGAATTAATTGAGAGTAAAGAAGGTGATGCCTTAGACTTCATTGATGATTTCAAAATGAACTTATTCTCTGAAGAAATTTTCATATTCACACCTAAGGGAGATTTAAGAACTTTGCCAGCAGGTGCCACAGCCTTAGACTTCGCATTTGACGTACATAGTGAAGTGGGGGCAAAATGTATTGGTGCCAAAGTCAATCATAAATTAGTTCCACTTAGTTACAAACTAAATAGTGGCGATCAAATTGAGATTATCACTTCTCAGAAACAGAGTCCTAAAGAAGATTGGCTTAATTATGTCGTAACGAGCAAGGCTCGTTCTAAAATTAAATCCGCTTTAAAAGAAGAGCAAAAAAGAATTGCTGCAGACGGAAAAGAAATTTTGGAAAGAAAATTCAACAGTTTGAAAGTCGAATTTGATGAAGCCAACATTACCGTAGTTGTAAAATTCTTTGATGCAAAAGAGCATACCGACCTTTTCTACCAAATTGCGCAAGAAAAAATTGACCTATCTAAACTAAAACCTTTAGTTCAAAAAGGTGGTAGATTAAAATTACCATCCTCTTTTTCAAAATCAATTAAAAGTACTTTTGAAAATCTCCTAACCAAGGTTGTAGGTAAGAAAGAAGAAATAATAATCGGTGATGATTCAACTCAATTTGATTTCACACTTGCCCCTTGTTGTAACCCAGTTCCTGGTGATAAAGTATTTGGCTTTTTGACCATCAATGATGGTATCAAAATTCACAGAAATAATTGTCCTAATGCTAAAACCATGTTAGCGAACTATGCTTACAGAGTAATAAACGCAAAATGGGCTAATCAGAAGAAAGAAAGTTTCCTTACAGGTATACATTTCTCAGGGATTGATAATCTAGGAATTGTTCAAAATATTACCAATATCATTTCTGACCAACAGCATGTCAACATGAAATCTATATCCTTTGACTCTAATGATGGTATTTTTGATGGTAAAATAATGCTCTATGTATCTGATACAATTCACCTTTCTATTTTGGTCGAAAAATTAAAATCTGTGGAAGGAATTAAGAAGATTGACCGTGTCAATATGGAAGAAGAATACTAAATTGTTAACAACACCACATTTTTATTGAAATCTTCCTATTAAATGATAGGTAACATTCTATTAATACAATTACTTTTGTTCTTTAATGTTTCGTAAGAAAATGACTGAAGAAGAAGTTGAAATACAAGAAGCCATTCAGGAGAAAGTAAAGAATATTTTCAATGAATATTTGCAACTTAATGGTCATAGAAAAACACCTGAGAGATTTGCCATCCTGAATGAGATATATAGTCATCCTGGACATTTTGATATAGAGACACTATATATCAAAATGAAAGATAAAAAATATAGAGTCTCACGTGCTACCTTATATAACACAATGGAACTTCTTATCGATTCTCAATTGGTAAGGAAACATCAATTTGGGCAGAATATTTCTCTATATGAGAAAGCGCATGAATTTAGGCAGCATGATCACATTATTATTTCAGGTACTAACGAGATTTTAGAATTTTGTGACCCAAGAATCCAAAACATTAAATCTACATTAGAGGAAATGTTTGACATTGACATTACAGAACATACGCTATATTTCTATGCAAAAAAACGAAAATAACACGCTCCCTCTTTCTGTTGAAATTACTTCTGAAGATAACCAAATAATCTTAGTAAAACTAGAAGGGAAAATAATTGACCAAACAACTTCTCAAGAATTGGTGCGCAATGTTACAGAATTACTATCTGCAGATAAAAATTTGGTCATACTGAATTTAGAAAAAATTGAGTATATCAATAGTAATGGTTTGAATAGTTTAATATCTATCCTTACCAAAACAAGAACTAGAGGTGGTGAAGTGGTATTATGTAATATCAATGAAAAGATTGAAAAACTTTTGTTAATCACTAAATTAAATAGTGTGTTTAACATTGAAAATTCGATAGAAGAAGCAAAAAAGAAACTAACAACATTTAATCAAAATTAATAGCAAGTAAACATGGCAGTAGATGTACTATTAGGTCTTCAATGGGGAGATGAGGGTAAAGGAAAAATCGTTGATGTACTTACACCAAAATACGATATCATCGCTAGATTTCAAGGTGGACCAAATGCAGGACACACATTAGAATTTGAAGGCATCAAACACGTGCTACATACTATCCCTTCTGGAATTTTTCACAAAGGCGTAAAAAATGTTGTAGGAAACGGTGTGGTGATTGACCCAGTAGTTCTTAAAGTAGAAATAGATAAATTAACACCAATGGGGGTTAATGTACAAGAGCAACTACTCATTTCTAGAAAAGCACACATCATCTTACCTTCACATAAATTACTAGACAAAGCATCAGAAATTTCAAAAGGAAAGGCCAAAATTGGTTCTACACTAAAAGGTATTGGACCAACTTATATGGACAAAACAGGTAGAAATGGTCTTAGAGTTGGTGATGTGTTTGCTCCAAATTTCAAACAACTGTATGATACACTAGTGGAGAAACACAAAAATATGTTGCAAAATTTCGACATTGAATTTGACATTGAATCTTTAGAAAAAGATTTCTTCGAAGGGATTGAAACACTTAAGACGCTTACTCCAATAGACAGCGAACATTATCTAAATGACGCTTGGAAAGAAGGTAAAAAAATATTGGCTGAAGGTGCTCAAGGAACTTTACTAGATGTTGATTTTGGAACCTATCCTTTTGTTACTTCCTCCAACACAATTACCGCAGGAACTTGTACAGGATTAGGAATTGCTCCAAATAAAATCAAAAATGTTATTGGGATTTTCAAAGCATATTGTACAAGAGTTGGTAGTGGTCCTTTTCCTACCGAAGAAGATAATGAAACTGGAGAAAGAATTAGAAAAATTGGTTTTGAATTTGGTGCTACTACTGGTAGAGAAAGAAGATGCGGATGGATTGATATTCCAGCCTTGAAATATGCTATCATGATTAATGGAGTTACAGAACTTGCCATGATGAAAGGAGATGTTCTAGATACTTTTGAGACAATCAAAGTGTGTACACACTATATCCACCAAGGAGAGAAAATTGATTATTTTCCATACTCTATTAATGATGGTGAAACAAAACCTGTGTATGAGGATGTAAAAGGTTGGCAAGTAGATACAACTAAACTATCTAATGACGACAGTTTGCCTCAAGCATTGGTAGATTACATTGATTACTTAGAAGGTCTTTTAGAAGTTCCAATTTCTATTGTTTCTGTTGGTCCAGATAGATCACAAACTATCATGAGAAAAGAATTAGCAGTATAAAACCGCATAAGTTAAATTGTATTAAAATAAAGACTTGTGGCTGCTGTCACAGGTCTTTTTGTTTACATTCGCATAATTATTGCACATATTGTTTCGTTAATACGCAAGTGAAAATATTTTACAACATATTGCTTCTCTCCATTTTACTCTGTTTATCTCAGGTAAGGCTGTTGGCACAACAAAATGACTCTGTAAAACCTAGTAAAATAAAAATAATACATGCTGACGAAGGTACTCCTCACCCTTCTATTGCCAACACTCATCTACTTTCAGGGAATGTAATTTTTGAGCACGATTCCACACAAATGTTCTGTGATAGTGCCTATTTTTATTTAGACAGTAATGCCTTTGAAGCATTTAGCAATGTAAAAGTGATCAAAGGAGATTCCATAAAACTAACAGGAGATACCCTCTATTATCACGGTCTTGATAGAACGGCAGATCTCAACGGCAATATTGTATACACAGATAGGAAAATGCACATGGAAACTCAATCACTCCATTATGATTTCAACACTAAAATAGGCACATATAATACATTGGCAACCATCACTAGTTTAGAAGATAAAAACACTTTGACCAGCAAAAAAGGTCAATACAATGGTGTTTCTCAGAATATGCACTTTAAAGACAGCGTAAGACTTAGAAATGATAAATATACCATGGAAAGTGACACTCTTATTTACGGCATGTCATCCAAAATAGCCACATTCTTCGGCCCCACTAATATTATATCAAAAGAAAATACCATATACTGTGAATCTGGAATTTACAATACCGAAACTGAGGTCAGCTCATTATGGAATAACGCCAATATCATCACCAAAGAGCAAACATTAGGTGGAGATAGTATCTACTATGATAGAGAAATAGGAATAGGTGAAATTTTTGGCAATGTTCTTATGAATGACACAGCCAATAAAGTAACACTTACCGGCAACTATGGTTTTCACGATGAGTTAAAAGATACTACAGCTATAATTGGTGACGCTCAAATGGTTCAAATCAATGAAAAAGATACGTTATTTCTTTCGGCAGTTTACTTAACCATCAAAACAGATTCGTTAAATGAAAATAAAAAAATAAAAGCTTACCGGGATGTGAAAATTTTCAAGTCTGATTTTCAAGGTGTTTGTGACTCATTAGCTTATAATGACATTGACTCTATGATGAAGTTCTATACAGAACCTGTTCTGTGGTCGGGTAAAAATCAAATTACTGGAAAGTATATAGAAGCCAAAACAGGAAATGAAAAAATTGACTACCTCAACGTATTAAAAGACGCATACATCATTTCTCAAATAGACTCTGTTATGTATGATCAAATAAAAGGTAGAGATATTAACGCTTATTTTAAAGATGGAGAAATTAACAATGTTGATGTATGGGGAAATGGGCAAACTTTGTATTACATTCAAAATGAGGATAGTTTATACCTGGAGGCTAATCAAGCCAAGTGCGCCACAATCAAAATTAAATTTTCTGAAGAGACTATTGAAAGCATTAAATTTATAGACACACCCAATGCCATTTACAAATCCATTCCTTCACTTTCCGAAAGTGAAAAATATTTTGATGGTTTTACTTGGAGAATAGCAATTAAACCCAACAAAAGCATGTTTAACACTGCTTATTCCCAATCTTCAAAATTTACTGAACCAGATTAACAATTTTTATCAAGGTTTGAATATTATTTACCTATAAATATATTATCTTCGTCAACGAATGGAGAATCTGGTTATCATACCCACCTATAACGAAAAGGAGAACATTGAAAACATAATTGATGCTGTTTTTGAACTGCCTGAAAGGTTTGACGTTCTAATTGTAGACGATGGCTCACCTGACGGCACTGCAGACATTGTAAAAAACCTTCAAAAAAAATTCCCAGGCTACCTTCACATTGAGGAAAGAAGTGGAAAATTAGGTTTAGGTACTGCTTACATTCACGGATTTAAATGGGCTTTAAAAAATAATTACAATTACATTTTTGAAATGGATGCTGATTTTTCACATGATCCAAATGATCTACCAAGATTATTAGAGGCTTGCAAAGCTGATGGAGTTGGAATGAGTGTGGGGTCCAGATATTGTAAAGGTGGAAAAGTAAAAGATTGGCCACTCGGTAGATACCTTATGTCTTATTTCGCATCTTTTTACGTGCGTATGATACTTTGGATAAATATCAAAGATACAACTGCCGGATTCAAGTGTTACAAAAGTGATGTTTTAAAAAAACTAGATTTAAATAATGTTTGGTTTGTTGGATATGCTTTCCAGATTGAAATGAAATATTCTACCCTCAAATCTGGATTTAAAGTAGTAGAAGTACCCATCACATTCAAAGATAGAGAACTTGGTAAATCCAAAATGGATATGGGAATCTTCAAAGAAGCTTTTTGGGGTGTTATTAAATTAAGAAAAAAGAAATTCAAATGAGTAAATTACTAATCAAGAATGCAACTATTGTAAATGAAGGTAAAAAGTTTAATGGTAGTGTGTTAATTGAAAATGAATTTATCCATACAATTTATACCAATAACGAACCTATAGAAGTTGACTGTAAAACAATTGATGCAGATGGGCTTCTTTTACTACCAGGATTGATAGATGACCAAGTTCATTTTAGAGAACCAGGACTTACTCACAAAGCCAATATTCATACTGAATCTAAAGCGGCTGTAGCCGGAGGAATCACCTCTTTTATGGAAATGCCCAATACAGTCCCTAATACATTGACACAAGATTTATTGCAAGATAAATATGACATTGCGGCAGAAACTTCATTTGCTAATTATTCTTTCTTTTTTGGCGCTTCTAACGACAATCTTTCGGAGGTTCTAAAAACTGATAAATCGAATGTTTGCGGAATAAAAGTTTTTATGGGTAGTTCTACAGGTAATATGCTTGTAGACAATGATGATACTCTGGAAGGCTTATTCAAAGAATGTGAAATGCTTATTGCTTCTCATTGTGAAGATGAAGCTACAATCCGTAAGAACCTAGCGAAATATAAAAATGAATTTGGAGATGATATTCCAATGAAGTATCACCCTATTATTAGAAGTGCAGAAGCTTGCTATATTTCATCGTCAAAAGCCATAGAACTAGCTTCTAAACATAATGCACGACTTCATGTCCTGCATATTTCTACCGCTAAGGAAACTTCATTATTTAGCAATGCTCCTTTAAAAGAAAAAAGAATCACTGCTGAAGCGTGTATCCATCATTTGTGGTTTAATGATACGTTTTATGAAACAAAAGGCACTGCCATCAAATGGAATCCAGCAGTAAAGACTGAACAAGACAGGTTGCAAATTATAGATGCACTAAAATCTGGTAGAATTGATGTTCTTGCTACAGATCACGCTCCACATACCATTGAAGAAAAACAAAACATTTATACCAAGGCGCCAAGTGGTGGTCCTCTAGTTCAACATGCTTTAGTAGCATTACTAGAAATGGCTAATCAAGATATATTTACTATTGAAGAAATAATTCAAAAAGGCGCTCATAACGTAGCTGATTTATTCCAAATTGATAGGAGAGGTTATCTTCGAGAAGGTTATTTTGCCGATTTAGTATTAGTAGATCCTAACAAATCTTGGGAGGTTTCCAAAGAAAATATTTTGTACAAATGCGGTTGGTCTCCATTTGAAGGAACTACCTTTAAAAATAAAGTAGTAAGCACTTTCGTAAACGGAGTGCATGTATACGACAATGGCGTTTTTGATGAGTCTCACAGAGGTAAAAGATTATTGTTTAATAGATGATAAAAAGATGCTATAATTACGTTGTCCATTTTTTACTTTTATCTCTGATAATAAGCAGTTGTGCTGGTAATAATAATGAAGAGGAAGAAATTCACGCTAATTTAATACCTCAATCTAAATTTGCCGCAATTCTAGCCGAATGTCAATTGGCAGAATCTCAGACTACAGTGACAAGAGTATTACAACCTATCTACAAAGACAGCATTCTCAATTATTACGCTGGTATTTTTGAAGCAAACAATATTACTTCCAAAGATTTTTATTTTAGTTTAAAACACTACAGTAAAGATCCAGATTTGCTGGACTCCATTTATTCAGAATCCATTGGGATTCTCAAAAAAAAATCGGATGAACTGGGTGAAATAGAAATTCCCATAAAAAAACTTAATGCTATTTCAAGACATCAACTCGGAGATATTATAAACCAAACGCCCTATGCAGATACATTTATAAATGATTCTGTTGATTTGCAAATTTTTAGAAATTCATTGATGACCTACATTGACTCCAACTTTTATTTACTCGATTCTATTCATGTAAATAGAGATTCATTTGAATTCTCATTTGTCATTAACACTTCAACAAAAATAATGTACAATCAATTAAGGGATTATCTGGTAAGCAAGAAAAATTTAGAAGTAAAATAAAATTATTTAAGTTTTCCTATTACATATAAATCTACCCTTCTACTTACCTCCATTTTCTCCACGTCATCTGTACCATCTGCGTTTTTATACCTTTTTCCTTCTTCATCCTCACCATTAGAAAGAACTGCCACAATTTGGTTGACACTAACACCTCTACTAGTTAAATATTTAACTGCACTTTTCGCTCTTTTCTGAGACAATTTTGTGTTATAATCTTTAGAACCTACTTTATCTGTATGCCCAATTATTTTAATAACAATATTAGGATTCTCTTTAATCAACTTAATATTCTCATCCATTTTCTTTCTCTGGTCTTTCCTTATATCATATTTATTAAAACTAAAATAAATACTTTCTAATTCTACCGAGAAATCCTCAGGCAACGCCAACATATCTTCTTCCTTCAACTTAGAACCGATACTTAAGTTCACCTCATTTGTATCTTTAAAGACTCTTGGCTTTTCAGGAACAAGGATCTCTTCAGGCTTAACAAATATTTCTTTGGTTACGCAATATCTATGCTCCTCATTGCCTTCATCTCTAGTCAATATTTCCAAAGTAATTAAATGATTTTCTAAATTGGTAGTATCAAACGTCAATGGCAGTGATTCTTCTGAAATCAGTGTGGTATCCATTTTCCAAAATACGTGTGTTACACTATCTTTAATGCAGTAGGTGTCCGGAGAATAAACATATTCTTGATTAGCAAAAATAGTATCCAAACCAGCAATTAACACATAATCATTCAATCCACTTATGCTATCTTCTGCAAGTTTTTGAGTCAATTCCGCTTCACAGTTTTCAAATGTAGACCTTCCGTATTTATAGAAATAGTACAAATCCATTTGCCCAAAACCTCCATTCCTTGAAGATGAAAGCAAGGAGGTCTCATTTTCATCATCTACAATATGAAAATATATATCATCAGCCGGTGAATTAATTGGCATACCCGCATTAATAGGTTTAGACCATGCGGTATCTTCCCATTCTGAGTAAAATATATCAAAATTTCCATAGCCAATATGACCTGTAGATGCAAAGTATAACCTTCTACCATCTTTAGAGACAAAAGGACTATCCTCATTACCAATTGTATTTATAGTGGCCCCCATATTTTTGGCTTCAGACCAGTTACCTGTAGAATCAATTGTACTTGTATATAAATCATACCCTCCTACTCCATTTTTCACATTACTCGAAAAGTACATTGTTCGCCCATCAGGTGAAAAAGCAGCATGTCTTTGATTTTTTCCTATGTTGATTGTTTTAGGCATTTTCACAGGCAATGACCATGCATTACCTTCATAAGTTGAAAACCAAAGTATATTATTACGATAAATCATTAGCGTATCTCCCGAAGGCGAGGTGCTAACTACAGCATTATGATACTTTTGTGAACCCGATAGATTTTGGAATTCCGATAATTCTTGTGAGCGATCGGAGGTGTGGAATACTTTATTTTTTTGCTTACTAAAATAAATATCCTCCATAGAGACAATGGCGTCTTTTCCATTTAAACTTTCAGTACTTCTTTTGGTAAATAATAAGAACGAATCCTTTTGCGGCAGCACTGAGCAATATTCAGAACCTTCCGAATTTACTTGGTCTCCCATATTCACAAATTTTCCATCCCAAAGCGATTCTTTAAAATTTGATGCAAAGTCACATTGCTGAATTCTCAATTCAATTTGCTCCTTTAGTTTGTCATTTTTTACAATAGCCTTACTAAATCTCGTGTAGTATCCTTTGGCTGCCTCATACTCTCCAACATAATGATGGCTTTCGCCTAAATATTTAAATACTTCATACACTGTATCTCTGGGCATGAGGTTAAGTGCTTTATTCAGGTACTTCAAACTAGCCTCATAATCGTTATGCACTTCTAGCATAAAAATTCCCAATTCAAAATTGGCATCAAAATTATCTTGATTGGCCTCTAAAGCATTTTTATATAGTGATTCTGAGATTTTAAGATTGAGATTTCCCCAACTAGCTCTTGCTTTTTTTACCAAAGCAACATCTTGAGTTCCTTGAGAACGGATAGCACTACTTGAGACGAAAAGCGTTATGACAATTGCAATAACTTTCCAAGCATCTAAGCGCAAAAATTTTATTAATCTCATAGTCCAAACATGTAGGTGTCCGGACTTCTACGTAAAACTATTTTAAATGTTTCACAATGTGAATAATGTAATTCAGGCTAGCCTTATTTCTTTCTAAAAAACAACCTTATTGGAACTCCCGTAAAGTTAAATTTCTCACGCATCTGATTTTCTAAATACCTTTTGTAAGGATCTCTAATATACTGTGGCAAATTACAAAAGAATGCAAAAGCAGGAGCATAATTAGGCAATTGGGTTACAAATTTAATTTTGATAAATTTTCCCTTATTTGCAGGTGGTGGATAATTGGCTATGATATCCAACATGATTTCATTCAACTTGGATGTTGGAATCTTTTGAGTTCTATTTTCATAAACTTCCATGGCCACTTCCAATGCTTTATGAATCCTTTGCTTAGTCAATGCAGACACAAACAAAATCGGAACATCAGTAAAAGGTGCTAATTTATTTAAAATCATCTCCTCATACTCTTTCATACTATTGGTTTCCTTGTCTTCTATTTTATCCCATTTATTAACCAGAATAACCAATCCTTTTCTGTTTTTCTCAATCACTGAGAATATATTCATATCCTGACTTTGCAACCCTTCTTCTGCATCTAGCATAAAAAGACAAACATCAGAATTTTCAATGGTTTTGATAGAACGCATCACCGAGTAAAACTCAATATCTTCATGCACTTTTCCTTTCTTTCTAATACCTGCAGTATCTACCAGTACCATGTCAAAACCATAGGCATTAAATCTCGTATCAATAGAATCTCTAGTTGTGCCAGAAATATCAGTAACAATGTTTCTATCATTACCCAGCAAAGCATTTGTCAAAGATGATTTTCCCACATTAGGTTTACCTACAATAGCAATTCTAGGCAAGCCTTCCATCTCATCCACTTCGATCTCTTCGGGTAATTCCTTAACCAAAGCATCAAGAAAATCTCCAGTTCCCGAACCACTAATGGCAGAAATACTATAAACTTCTCCTAGTCCAAATCCATAAAATTCAAATGAATCTTGCTCTCGCTCAAAATTATCTACCTTATTAGAAACGGTCATTACCGGCTTCTTTGTTCTTCGAAGCACATCCGCTACTGCTAAATCTAAGTCTGTGATACCCGCCTCTACGTCAACCACAAAAACTACTAGATTTGCTTCTTCGATAGCAATTAAAACTTGCTTTCTAATTTCATCTTCAAAAACATCGTCAGATCCTTGAACAAAACCACCTGTATCTACTACCGAAAATTCTTTCCCATTCCATTCTGACTTTCCGTAATGTCTATCTCTTGTTACTCCACTAGTTTCTTGAACTATTGCTTTCCTCGAGCCAGTAAGCCTATTAAAAAGTGTAGATTTCCCTACATTAGGCCTTCCTACTATTGCTACTAAATTTCCCATTGCTGTATCTTATTGATATCCAAATTTCTTAAGTTCTCCATCCTTATCTCTCCAATCCTTATCCACTTTTACATACAAATCAAGAAAAACTTGTTTGTCTACAAACGCCTCAAGATCTTTTCTTGCCTCTGTTCCTACTTTCTTTAATTTAGAGCCTTGGTGACCAATCAAAATAGGTTTTTGAGAACTTCTAGAAACATAAATAATAGCTCGTATCTCTACGATATTCTCTTTATCCTTGTAATGTTCTATTTCTACTTCAGTAGAATATGGTATCTCCTTTGCGTAATTTTCAAAAATCTTTTCTCTAATAATTTCAGATACAAAGAAACGCATTGGTTTGTCCGTTAATTCTTCCTTATCAAAAAACGGAGGGCCTTCTGGCAATAGACTTATAATCTTTGGCATTATAAAATCTGTGCTCAACCCGTGCAGTGCACTCATTGGTAAGATCTCTGCTCTTGGAATGAGCAACTTCCAATTTTCTACTGTCTTCAGCAGTTTTTCATCATCTTTGCTTTGGTCTACTTTATTGACCAAAACCAAAACTGGTGCACTATGATTTTGAATTCTTTCTAAAGTTTCTTTGTGCGCTGTTTCTTTTTCGTAAATGTCTGTCACTAGCAAAATCACATCTGCATCTGTAATGGCCGTTGAGACCATATCCATCATGTTTTCGTGCAATTTATAACTAGGCTTGAGTACACCTGGTGTATCACTAAAGACTATCTGATAGTCATCGCCATTTACAATTCCTTTAATTCTGTGACGGGTAGTTTGCTTTTTTGAAGTTATTATAGACAACTTCTCCCCTACCAATCTGTTCATCAGTGTAGACTTCCCAACGTTGGGACTTCCTAATATATTTACAAATCCTGCTTTATGCATAAGAGTGCAAAGTTACTTATTTTTAGTTGAATAGTTGTTATATCATTACTTGTAAGTTTTTTCATTGCTGTAATAAAAAAATAAAATCAAGTAAACATGATTATTGTGTAAAAAATAAGTC
>JBFHGR010000059.1:0-22452 GCA_041583015.1 Parvicella sp.
AATGGAACAACAGGATATGAAGAAGCGGCAAGTCAAGGCTTAATGGCTGGAATAAACGCCTCACTAAAAGTACAAGGAAAAGAACCATTTATTCTAAATAGAAGTCAGGCTTATATTGGCGTATTAATAGATGATCTAATAACTAAAGGTACAGAAGAACCATATAGAATGTTTACTTCACGTGCAGAATATAGAATCCTATTAAGAAACGACAATGCAGACATTAGATTGACAGAACTATCTAACAAAATTGGTCTTGCATCTGATGAAAGATTAAAGAATGTGGAGCATAAAATTAAGGAAACAGAAGCACTAGTTAACTTCATTAAAACAACATCTGTTGATCCAAAAATGCTCAACCCAATACTAGCAGAAATTGATAGCGCACCTATCAAACAGAAAATGAAAATGGACAATATATTAACCAGACCAGGTATGCATATTGAACAAATAAAAAGAGGTTCAGAGCCACTTCAAACCTACTTAGAAGAAAAAGAATTCGACACTACTGAAGTAGAAGAGCAAGCAGAATTACTAATCAAATATGCTGGTTACATTGATAGAGAAAGAGAGGTAGCGGAGAAGATAGAAAGACTTGAATATGTTAAAATACCAGATGATATTAACTATGATAAGTTCTCTACTTTTTCGAATGAAAGTAAGGAAAAATTAAAATCAATCAAACCTGCAACCATTGGACAAGCATCCAGAATAAGCGGAATAAAACCTTCCGATGTTTCCGTTTTATTGATCCATTTAGGAAGATAATTTACATGATGTTCCACGTGGAACATCACCATAAAAGAGTACAAACCTTTAAATTGTTTCACGTGAAACATCAACTTAAAACCATAACTAATTGTCCAATTTGCAATGCTGATAAACTCAGTTTTTGGAGAAAAGGAATAGACCACAACGTATCAAGTGATGAATTTAAAATAAGTCAATGTGATGTTTGTAAATTCAAATTTACCAATCCAATTCCTACAGAAAACACCATTGGTGAATATTACAAATCGGATAATTACATTTCTCATTCATCTACAAAAAAAGGAATCATTAATAAAATTTATCATAAGGTAAGAGAACGTGCAATCAAACAAAAAGAAGCATTAATCAACTCTTTAACCAACGAGAAAACATTACTTGATATCGGGTGTGGGACAGGTGATTTTTTAGGATACTGTAAAACAAAAAACTGGGAAGCTATCGGATTAGAACCTGATGCAGATGCACGAAAATTAGCATTATCCAATAATAAAACTGAAACATTTCCACTTGAAAAACTAAGTGAATTAGCATCTGAATCTAGAAATATTATTACTATGTGGCATGTTCTAGAACATGTCTATAATCTAAATAATGACATAGAAGAATATAAAAGAATTCTTAAACCTGGTGGTCATCTTCTGGTAGCCGTTCCCAATTGCTCCTCTCATGACGCCAACTATTATAAAGAGCATTGGGCTGCATTAGATCTTCCTATTCACCTTTATCATTTTACACCAAATGATATTGACAGATTAATGAGTAATCACGGAATGAAACTAACTAAAGTTTTACCTATGAAATTTGATTCGTACTACATTAGTATGATCAGTGAAAAATATAAAGGAGGAAATATTATTTCAGGATTTTGGAGAGGTTTTATATCAAACTACAAGGCAAAAAAGACAAAAAACACCTATTCAAGTCAAATTTACGTTATTCAGAAGGTTAAAAATTAATTTTAAGAGATTTAAGAGTGTTTATCGCTTGTTTTGGATTAACTATATTAATTTTTATTAAAAGGCTGTTATTTGTTATTTATTAAAGTTTTTTATAAAATATTTATTATCAATTATTTACACAACGAGAAACCAAAAACAACTATAAAAAGTACACTTTTAGGATATGTTTTTTGCTAAAACAGCAAAAACTTTTCCAGGAGATTCATTTTTATATAAAATAGAAAAAACAGCATCCGCTATTGGAAGAGAGACTTTAAATTTTTCATTCAACTCTTTGATACAAGAGGTGGCATAGTAACCTTCTGCTACCATATTCATTTCTTGTTGGATTGCACGAACTGAATAACCTTTACCTATCATGTTTCCAAAAGTCCTATTTCTACTATGAGGAGAATAAGCGGTAACCAATAAATCACCCAAATAAGCAGACAATTTAACATCTCGCTCCAAAGGATAAACAACGTTAATAAATCGCTCTATTTCTTGAATAGCGTTGCTAATCAAAACAGCCATAAAATTATCGCCATATCCTAACCCGTGACTAATTCCTCCAGCTAAAGCATATACATTTTTAAGCACCGCAGAAATTTCTGCTCCTACCACATCCTGAGATGTTGTACAACTGATATATCTACATGATAAAGCGGATGAAATTAACTTTCCAAAATCATTGCGCTTAGATGCAATTGTTAAATAAGATAATCGCTCCATAGCAACTTCTTCTGCATGACATGGTCCGCAAATAATTGCAAAATCATCTAATTTCAAACCATAATTGTTCTGAAAATAATCTGCAGGAATTTCATTGGTTTGAGGAATAATTCCTTTTACTGCCGAAACTATTCTCTTACCTTTCAAATTAACACCATTGAAAGTATCATGAATAAAAGCAGATGGCGTAGCAATAATTAAAATATCTGCCATTGCAATTATTTGCTCCAAATTGGAACTCGGTTTAATTTTATCCAAATGAAACTCTGCTGAAGTTAAATACTTTGGATTATGGCCATAGGTCAAAATATGCTGCACTTGAGACTCATCTCTCATCCACCAACCTATATCTTTACAATTGTTACTCAACATTTTTATAATAGCTGTAGCCCAACTTCCTCCACCTATGACTGCTATTTTAGAATCCATAATTCAAATGATTTAACTGCTAAATTACAATATTAATTACTTTTGTTCTTTAAAGGAAAAGAAACAAACCAGTACATCGTATCAAATACAGTAACATAAATATAGGATCCAACAAATCTAAACAAGGAATCAAATACGATTTTTACCAATTACACAGCACAAAAGTGCTGTTTTAAGTATCTTTGATTAAAATTAATTTTATGTCGGTAAAACATCTATTCGCTATAACTCTTCTATCTATTTGTACTACAAATTGTACTAGTTCTGAAACTAAACCAGAAGAGGTGTCAAATGATCCAGCAGAAATGAAAGTTTTGACAACTGGAGAAGAAGAAATCAAAGAACTCCTTACATTTATCAATACTGACCAAATCATTATAAATCAAACTTCATCTGCAGAGTTAGCCACATTATTTGGAATTGAAGAAAATGAGTATTATATGAATAAAAAAGTAACGTTTGAAGATCATACGTTATATATTAATTTTACCATTTCTAAAGGAGTAATCACCAAAATTAGTTATGCCACTTTAAGCAACTCTCCAAAAGAATTTAGTTACATAGATGATTTAATTACAAACTCTTTTGGTAATGATTACGTACTTTCATACAATACCAATGATTCCACAATTAATAATGCCTCAAAAACATGGAATATTGATAATATTCAAATCCAATATGAATCATTTTCGGATTTGAATAGTGGCTATGAACTTACAATTGAAGAAAGTCATCCAAATAATTAAGTATTTTACACTTAATTCAGTAAAGTTTAACACTTTTTATACTATAAACCGATGAATTGTTAATTTCAATCGTCAAAAACATTATATTTGCCGTTATTATAGCGTTTTTACATAAAAATAATAATTTTTATTACTATGAAAAAATGTAATAATTTTACAACCGAAAAACTAATAATAAATTAAAACAAAAAAATGAAAAACTTTAAAGTATTTACTGTTGCCGCTTTATTGGCAGGTGCTGCTTTTTCATTCACATCATGTGGTGGTGGGGATAAAACTGAAACAGAAGAAAAAGAAGAAGTAGTAAAATTAGAAGATGGCTTAGATTACGTTAAGCAACTTATTAACGCTGTTGAATCAGGTGATATCAAAGTAGATAAATCTACTAAAGAAGATATTACTAAATATTTCGATTTTGAAGATAGTAGTGATGAATACTTAGGAGACGATAATGAGTTTAAAGGTTATAAATTAGACAAAAATTATACACTTACCGATGGTGTACTTAACTCAGTTTCTTACAACACTTTTTATGATAAAGGTGAAGAAGATATGGCTAAAAAAGATTCTAAAACTGTACTAGAATATCTTGAAAAAACTTTAGGAGAATCTGAAGGGTCAGGAGATACTTATTTTACTTGGGAGAAAAGTAATTATGAAATCTCTTATAACATTTTCAGCGATGGATACTCTTTATACGTAAAATCATTCATTGAGCCTGATTATGACAAATATGATGATGAAGGATTATCTACTGGTGAATGTGCACCAGACTTTTACGCTTTAAGAGATGATTTAGTTGATAAACTAATTGCAAACATTGCAAATGGAAAAATCAAATTAGGAAAAACTACTCAAGAAGAGATGACTACATTAACAGGTGATGGTAACGATTTTAACCATGACTATAAAGGAATGAATGTTTCAGGGTACTATTCTTATACAGATGGTGTTTTAACTTCGTTTTCTTTGAATTATTTCTATACTTGTGATTCTGCTATGGATTTACTTTCATTAGATAAATCAGAATTAGTTACAGACATTTCTTCAAAACTAAATGTTGATGGAGTAAAAGATGGAACAGGTGATGACGCTGGTACAGTATGGACCATAGATAATCAAAAATTAAAGCAATCTAATTTTAGTGATGGATATGCTTACTATTTTAACTAAAAAGTAACTACAAATTAAAAAAAGGGTTGTCTATTAATTTAGACAACCCTTTTTTTATCATTAAAGTATCTCTACAACCTCGCTTTAACCTCTTCAAAGCATATTTTAAACCATTCTGTATAATTATTAGGGTTGGCTTCCATATCCTTTACTAAAGTGTCTAAATCAACGTATTTAAAGTCCATTACTTCATCCTCATTGTAATTAATATCACCCTCATAAGTACCAAACATTACATGATCCAATTCATGTTCCGTTAATTCATTATCCAATTTACTTTTATAAATAAAATCGAATTGTTTCTCCAATCCACATACAAAACCCATTTCTTCCTGAAGTCTTCTTTTTCCTGCTTCTAAAAAAGTTTCTCCATCTCTAGGATGACTACAGCAAGCATTAGTCCATAACCCTCCTGAATGATACTTAGAAAGCGCTCTTCTTTGTAATAAAAACTCTCCTTTAGAATTAAAAACAAATACAGAAAATGCTCTATGTAGTAACCCTTTTTCATGAGCTTCCATCTTCTCCATTAATCCCACTTTATTGTCTTGTTCATCCACCAGGATAACAAATTCTTTTCCTTCTTCTTTAAGCATTCTTTCTTAATCTTTGTGTTCTATTTGCAATTTCCCAAGCGGTATAAAAAATTAACTTTGCAGTTCTCTCTAATTTTGGAAATAAGATTTTTTCTACGTCATCAGTTGGTTTATGATAATCTTCATGAACACCACTAAAGTAAAAGATAACAGGGATATTATGTTTCGCAAAATTGTAATGGTCTGATCTATAATAAAAATGATTTGGATCACTTTCTTCATTATAAGTATAATCCAACTTCATTTGGATCATTTTATTATTTACTTGTTCTGAAATTTCATGTAGATCTTTACTAATTCTATCTGCACCAATTAAGTAAACATAATTATCATCCGAATGTAAACTATCTTTTCTACCTATCATATCTATATTCAAATTTACCACAGTATTTTCTAATGGATAAACAGGATTTTGAGAATAATAATCTGAACCAAGTAAACCTTTCTCTTCACCAGAAACAGTCATAAATAACATACTTCTCCTAGGACCATTACCTTCTTTTTTAGCTAAAGAAAATGCTTGAGAAATTTCAAGCAATGAAACTGTACCGCTACCATCATCATCAGCGCCATTACAAATTTCTCCATTATCATAACCAATGTGGTCGTAATGTGCTGTAATAATAACTATTTCTTCTTTTAAATCTGTTCCTTCTATAAAACCAAGAACATTCTCAGAACTTAAAACTTGTGTTGTTTTAATATCCAAAGTAGCTTTTTTACCAGTATTAGAAGATTCAATACTTTCTAAATTAATAAATCTACCTAATGCTTTTTTAGATAAATACACATTTGGAACAGTCTTTCTATATTGTTGTTTACCTGCAGAATGTAATTGCATTCTAGGGTTTTCAATAAACGTTCTTATCTGCTCCATTTTATCATCAAAATCTTCTTGAATAGTTATCATAGCACATGCTCCATGCTTTGAAGCCGCTTGAATTTTATTTCTCCAATTTCCCCAACTAAAATCTATTTCCTCATTACCTGTAGGAATTCCTTCGTTTACCAATACAATTTTACCCTTAACATCTATACCATTATAATCTGATAAACCTTCCTGATCAATACCATATCCAATATAAATAATTTCTCTGTTTTCATATAAAGTATCACCTATATTTCCCAAGTAATAATAGTCCTCTAAAAACTTCAATGTTTCACCATCTATTTTAAAAGTTACTTTACTAGGATCCTTAACATCTACTGGAAAACTTTGCTGATAGCCATTTTTTCCTAAGCCAGGTAAAAGACTATATAATTTAAACTCATTTTCTATGTAAGCAGCCGCTTTCTTTTGCCCAGGCATAGCTGTTTCTCTACCCTCATATTCATCAGAAGCAATTATTGATAAATGCTTTTTTAACTCTTCACTGGTTATTGTATTAGCATATTTAGTAGCTACTTCACTAGAAAGTGTCTCAATTTTTGCTACATCTCGTTTATTAAAAATAGAACAAGACGTTACAATTAAAACAATCGATATAATTATTATTCTCTTCATTTAAATATTTAACAACATGCAATTTTATTAACCCTTTTTAAATGTCTACCACCTTCAAAAGAAGTTGTAAGAAATACTTTAACAATTTCCTTTGCTGTTTGTTCTGAAACAAACCTAGCAGGTAAGGATAAAACATTAGCATCATTGTGCAGTCTTGCTAATTCCGCTATTTCAGGAGTCCACGACAATGCAGCTCTTATTCCTTGATGTTTATTTGCAGCCATGCTTATACCATTTCCACTACCACATATTAATATACCTAGTTCATTTTGCCCATTTTCAATACTTTCACAAGTAGGGTGAGCAAAATCTGGATAATCAACACTTTCGTTAGAAAAACATCCAAAATCCTCAATTTCATGCCCATCCAATTTAAGCATTTCAATTAACTTTGTCTTTAGTTCAAAACCTGCATGATCGCAACCTATTGCTATTTTCATAATTGTTTTATTATTAAAATTTCTACAAAGAAATGATATTAACAGTTAATAGGGAAAACTATGTTAACAATTGTTTAATTAAAATGATAAATAAGACTTGTATTATCCATAATAAATTACAACCAATATCAGTTATCATATATGCAAGAAACTTAGCACAAAGTTTAACACACAATTACGAATGATTTATTGACAAAAATTATGCTTCTATTATTGAAAAAGATATTAAACAATTCGAAAAACTACAAGATTTATAATTTTGTTAGCTATTAAACATTATTTTTACAATCAGCGAGTTACGAAAATACACATTGTTAATTAAATGTTATTAAGTATTAATTAAACGTTATTAAAAACAAATTGAATAAAATATATCAACCATATCAACAACCCATTAATAGTAGTAGATCTTCTTTTTTTTTAAAAATAAATTTTCTTTTACTAATATATATTGTTCATATCTCCATTTACGGTCAAAAAGAAAAAATTGATCCAAACGGTTATAATGTATTTTATTATGAAAATGGAAACAAAAGCAGCGAAGGAACTTTAGAAGAAGGAAAGCCTAATGGCTATTGGAAAACCTACTTTGAAACTGGAGTTTTAAAAACTGAAGGAAATCGTTTGGATTTTGAATTAGACAGTGTTTGGAAATTTTACAATAGCAAACAACAACTAATTAACACCATTACATATAAAAATGGATTTAAAAATGGTATTTCGGAAACATACGATTCTGCACAAAATGTAATAGAATCTGTGAATTATGTAAATAATTTAAGATCTGGAGTTGCTAAAACATTTTATCCTTCTGGAGCAATAAAAGTAAAAGATAATTATCTCAATGATAAACTTGAAGGTATTAGTTATGAATATGATACTAATGGTGTGATTATTTCAATAAAAGAATACACTGGCGGTTTTTTAAGAAAAAATGAGGTTATCAATAGATTTGATGCTGATGGTAAAAAAGATGGAATCTGGAAAGAATTTTATGAAAATGGAAAAGTAAAATGGGAAGGTAAATATTCACATGGTGAGTTAAATGGAATTGTTAAGGAATATAATACGAAAGGTGGTTTAAAAACCATGGAGAAATACGAGCAAGGTGAACTCAATGAAGATAGTGAAGATGTGGTATTTTTTGAATTAGAAAAGAAAATAAGACCAGATGGAAGTATGCTTGTAGGTGGCTATAATAACAATCAAAAACAAGGAATTTTCAGAGAATACGATAGTACTGGAAAATTAATGGCATCTTATGAATACAAAAATGATAAAATTTTAGCAGAAGGAATGTTGGATACGGCAGGTGCGAAAGTAGGACCTTGGAAATATTATTATGAATCTGGAGAATTAAAAGCAACAGGAGAATATGTAGCTGGTTTACCAAATAAAGAGTGGGTCTATTACTTTAGAAATGGAAATATTCAGCAAAAAGGTTCCTACCTAAATGGTGTTCCTCATGGATCTTGGAAATGGTATTATGAAAATAAACAATTACATAGAGATGAGTACTTTAGAAGGGGGAAAGAAGATGGAGAAGTAGTAGAGTATGATACATTAGGCAACGTTCTAACTAGAGGGGAGTTTATAGATGGTATTCAAGATGGTAAGTGGTTTTATAATGTAAATGATCATACAGAAGAAGGTGAATTTAGAGATGATGTAAGGCATGGCGAATGGATTTACAAGTATCAAGATGGATCACCTGCGTTTAAAGGAGAGTACATAAATGGTTTACCAATTGGTAAGCATAAATATTATTATCCTAATGGTAAAATTCAATGGGAAGGTAAGTATGAGAATGGATTGAGAGAGGGAGAGTGGAAGAAATATACTGAAGAAGGTGCTCCTGATATGCAAATCATTTATAAAAGAGGAGAAGAATATAAAATTAATGGAATAAAGATAAAACAATTTGAACTTTAGCATCGAATCATATTTTCAAACATTTTTCAAACAATCAAGCCAGGCTGTTATACTAGTGGATTGTGATCAAATGAATATTTTGGAAATGAACGATGCATCAATGCTATTATATCAGATTGAAGTGAAAAAAGATGTGATAGGTACTTCTTTTTTCAATATTTCAATATTTGATAATGATAATTTTGCTTCTAAAAATATTAAATCTATTTCTGATCAGATTCTTGCATCTGGAAATTATTCTTTTAGTGCTCCAACCAAGACATTAAAACAAAAAGATTTTTATGCTGAAATTACAATTTCAGTAATAAATTTTCAGGATGAGAAAAGTTTTATCATAACAGTTTCTGATCAAACTGAAGCCAACAATAATAAGTTGGAATTAGAACAAACCAAAGAAACATATAAATCAATTTACAATAAATTACCAGATGGAGTTGTTACTCATAGTAATGGTAAAATTTTGAGTTGCAATGACACTTTTCTTGCATATAGAAATATTGAGAGAAGAGATTTATATGGAACAGACTTTTTAGACCTATTCAATCCTGAAGATAGAGATGAAGTATCAAAGCAAATAGAAAACCCAGTTAAAGGAAATTTGATTATTGCTAGCGGATTAAAAGCGGATGACAAATGGCATAAATTTACGTTGGAATCATTTGAGGAATATTTTTTTGATAAACAAGTAATCGTAACTTTTATATCCGATTATCAATTACAAGAAGATTTAGCAAAAGAGCAATTGCGTGCCAATATCGCAAGTGAGGCAAATGCTTTGTTAGAAAAAGAAATTAATAAACATAAAGAAACACGTAGAAAACTTGAACAATCTCAAGAAATTAGTAAAAGTGTTTTTAATAGTTCAATAGATACTATCATTTCCACAGATTTAGAAGGAATAATTACAGAAGTAAGTCCATCTGCATGTTACTCTTTTGGTTATGAAATGGATGAATTTATAGGTAAAAAAAGAGAAGAACTTTATGTGCACAAACACGAGTTTCTAGAAATTGAAAAACAACTTTTAGAAGAAGGTTATTTTATTGGTGAAATTACTAACATAAAAAAAGATAAGTCAATTTTTACTTCATTTTTATCCTGCGCTGCATTAAAGAATAAAAAAGGAGACAAAATTGGCTATATGGGTATATCTAGAGATATAACTGATATCAAAAAAGCAGAATTAGAATTAGTAGAAAGCGAAAAAAAATACAAAGATTTATTCGTAAACTTAAGTGATGCTGTAGTTGTGGTTAATGCAGCTAATGAAATATATGAATGGAATACAGCAGCTAAATTGCTTTTTCAAATTACAGATGATAAAACGTATAACCTGTTAGACTTTGTTCATGATGAAGATAAAGCATATGTTTATAAGAAAAGTAAAGAATTCAGAAAAAAAGGTACTATTGTAAATGTTGAATTTAGAATAGTTAATCAAAATGATCAAGTTAGAACCGTAAATCTTTCTAGTTCTGCTATTTACAACGAAGATAAATTTGTAGGTAGTAGAGATATAATCAGAGATATAACAGAACAAAAAGAATCTGAGTATAACCTAAATAAATCCATTAAAGAAAAAGAAGTTTTACTTAAAGAAGTTCACCATAGAGTAAAAAACAATCTGCAAGTAATTTCAAGTATTCTGAATTTACAATCATCATACGTAAAAGATGCCAATACGCTATCAATTCTAAGAGAAAGCCAAAATAGAGTAAAGTCCATGTCCTTTATTCATGAAAGCCTATATAGATCTAGAGATTTTTCCGAAGTTAATTTTTCGGATTATGTTAATAATTTAGTCAATAATATTATTCATTCATTTCATCTTTCAAATAATACAGTTAAGTTAATTACTGATTTAGGTGGTATTAATTTAAACCTAGATCAAGCGATACCTTGTGGGTTAATAATAAATGAATTATTAACCAATGCTATGAAATATGCATACGTAGAAATAGATAATCCAGAATTATATATTTCTATTTTGCAGGAACAAAATACAATTAAAATAAGAATAGAAGATAATGGTATTGGATTACCAGATGGATTTAAAATTGATGAAGCAGATTCACTAGGATTACAATTAGTACATACCTTATTAGAACAAATTGAAGGAACATTAGTACTAAAAGTTGAAAAAGGAACAAAATATTTCATTACCTTTGAAAAAGTCACTTAATTTTGTACCAAACTACGCCTAATTAAAGATTACAGATGAGCAAAACTAATGTACTTGTTGTAGAAGATGAAAGTATCGTTTCAAAGGATATTCAATACAGTTTAAAAAAACTGGGATATAATGTTGTTGGTGCTGCAGCCACTGGCGAAAAGGCCGTAGAATTAGCAGGAGAATTACAACCGGATATTATTTTAATGGATATCATGCTAAAAGGTGATATCACAGGAATTGAAGCATCTGCAGAAATCAAAGAGAAATTTCATATTCCTATTATTTTCCTTACCGCATATGCAGATGAGAATACTTTAGCTAAGGCCAAAGTGACAGAACCCTATGCATATATTATCAAACCATTCAAGGAAATAGATTTACATACTTCTATTGAAATGGCATTGTATAAACACGGCAAAGAACTTGAAATTCTCAAAGAAAGAGATATGCTTTACTCTGTTGTTGAAAACAAAGAAAGTACAGATTTTATTTTTGTGAAAAGTAAATCTAGGTTGATTAAACTTAATACAAAAGATATATACTTCATTGAGGCACTTAAGGATTATGTTGTAATTAACGCAGCTTCTGCTAGATATACAATTCATAGCACAATGAAAGATATTGAAGATAAAATGCCTTCAGATTCTTTCTTGAGAGTACATAGATCTTACATAATCCGAATTGATAAAATAGCCCAAATCGAAACACCAAATATTATCTTAGAAGATATTAAAAAGATTATTCCTATCGGTGGATCATACAAAGATGAATTATATAAAAGAATCAACTTGGTTTAAAAGTTTGAAATTATTTTTCATTTCATTTCTTTTATATTCAATAGCAACACCTATACTCTCTCAAGATTTATGGAAAGTTGAAATTGATGTTGATAATACTATTTCCATTCAAAATTATTGGTCTAGCGATGTGGAAGAAGTTAGAATTATTGTAGCTGCAGCTTATAGTAAATCCGTCTATGCTGTTAATACAGAAACATATCAAGATAACTGGAGAACTTTAATTTTTCCAGATGATTTCGAACTTATTTATGGGGATTCTATTTCAATGGATGCAAGCCAAGAATTAGCGATTAGCATCAAAAAAAAGAGAGAAACAGTTCATAAAGAAACTTTTATATTTGAACCAAGTTTAAACCTTCTATTACAATTAGATAATTATCCAGAAAAAAATATTCCTGACGTTTGGGGAGAAACTATCGATGCATACACCTGGGACGATAAAAATGGTAAAAATGTCATTGCTAGAAGTTATTTAATAAACCCATACGTAGACCAATCGGATAGTTTAGAAGATGTCTATTTATACCTATATCATTACATTATTAATGAACATAATCAGTGGGAATTACTTAGAAAATTCACAGATTCTTTTAAAAATTGTACACCAGGTAATACACCTACATTTAAAATAGAAAGTATTGAATTAACAGATATAAATAGAGATACAATAGGTGAAATAAGTACCGTGTATTATTTGAAATGTAATGAAAATGACACTATTCCTTATGTTGTAAAAAGCTTGATGTCTACTAATGGAGAGAAGTATGTTGTAGAAACTTTATTGGATCCATCTAACGATGGACCAATTGAAATAAAATCATCATTAAACCTTAACAACAGTAAATATTATGATAGATTCCTAAGGAAAAAAATATTAAAGAATCTATGAATCTAATAATAGACATTGGAAACACAAGTACTAAAGTTGCAGGTTTCAAAAATGATTTAATGCAATGGCAGAAAACTTATACTTCACTTTCTAGTTTCAAAAATGATATGAGTGAATTGACAATTGCTAATGCAATAATTTCTTCAGTTGCTAAAGCAGAGTTGACAAACTTTGTTAAAAGTGCCATTCCTAATTCAATCATTTTAAACTATCAATTACCAATACCGATAAAGAATTTATATAAAACTCCACAAACTTTAGGTAATGATAGAATTGCCAATGTTGTTGCGGGATACCGTTTATTCAATGATTCTAACACTTTAATAATTGATGCGGGTACTTGTCTAAAATTTGATTTTATTAATAATAATAATGAATATCTTGGTGGTGCAATATCTCCTGGTCTTCACATGAGGTTCAAAGCGTTGCATACTTTAACAGCAAATCTACCGTTAATTGACAAATTTGAAGAAACTGACCTCATAGGTGTAGATACAAATACTTCCATGATGTCAGGTTGTTACAATGGTTTGTTTCACGAAATTGATGCTACAATTAATCATTACATTAATAAATATGATGATTTAAAGGTAATTCTCACTGGAGGAGATGTTAGTAAATTAGAAAAAATGGATTTTTCGCAAAAAAATAGCATCTTTGCAGACCGTTGGCTCACATTAAAGGGGTTAAATGAAATATTAAAATACAATGTTGAAAAGTAAAATATTAATATTATTAACTGTAATAACCGGTCTAGGAAGTGTCAACGCGCAAAGTTTAAATTCTTCACCATACACAAGATACGGCTTAGGAGATCAAGTTAAACTAACAAGCACTCCTTATACTGGGATGGGAGGAGCATCTATTGCAATGTCTAGTTTTAGATATATTAATTTTTCAAATCCTGCTACCTATGGAACAGTGATAAGATATAACCCAATATTTGATGCAGGATTTATGGGAAAAACATCTGTATTAAAAACCGATGCGTCTTCGTATAGCGCAACAACAGTTGCTTTAAGAAATTTTTCCCTATTGATGCCTATCAGCAAAAGAACGGGATTTGTAATTGGATTAATGCCTTATTCTAATACAGGATATGATATTAGTAACTCAGACCCCAACGATGGTGATACCATAACTTATAACTTTAATGGAAATGGTAGTGTAAATAGATTATTACTTGGATTAGGTCAGCAAATTATTAATAGAGGTGATTCAGTTAGATTTTCATTAGGAGTAAACGCTTCTTATCTTTTTGGAACATTAGAAAAAAGTAGATCTGTAGATTTTCAAGACATATCATATTATAATTCAAAAGTACTTTCTAAATCCATTGTTAGAGGTTTTTCATTTGATTTTGGTATGCACTATTATGAAAAAATCTCCGATAAACTAGCTTATCAATTAGGCGCAACAGTTAAACTTGGTAATGCTGTAAAAGGTTATCAAGATTTTTATGCATACAATTACAAATACTCTGCCGATGGTGTTACAGAATCAATTAGAGATACGGTTGATTTTAGTGAAGATGTTGAAGGTATTTTTAATCTACCTAAAGGAGTTGGTTTTGGTGGAGCAGTAATTTTAAATAATAAATTGACCTTGTCTGCTCAATATGAATTCCAAAATTGGCAAAACTATTCTGAAACTTTTGACTCCATTGAATATTCACCTAGTGAATTAACACAGAGTTATACGTTCTCTTATGGTATAGAATACATTCCTTTTGTAGAATCAAGTGCTAAAAACTCAAGTGCTTTAAAATTAGGAACCTATAGAGTAGGTTTTCATCACGGAAGTACACCTTATTACCTATCAGATACACATCTTAAGCAGTATGGCATAAGTTTTGGTATATCTATGCCGCTTATTAGTTCTAACTCAACAAGCACAATGAGTTTAGGGTTTGAATTAGGGAAAATGGGCACCACTGACAATGGTTTGATAGAAGACAATTACTTTAATTTTAACATAGGTTTTTCTCTTTCACCAAACGCTAGGTTTGACAGATGGTTTAAGAAAAGACTTTATGATTAATAATATTATTTAACAAAAACAATGAAAAAGTTTATCACAGCAATAGCAATAGTAGCAAGTTCTACTATGAGTTTTGGACAGGAATGCAATACGCAAACTGAACCAAACTATAATGGAAATGAAGCAGGATGTAGACAAGCAATTTCTCTTTATACGGAGTTTTTAAAACAAGAAAATTTTAATGACGCCATTAAGGAATGGTGGCCAGCACAAAACATTTGCCCTCAATATAAGCCTGTGCTTTATGATAATGGTACATACCTTTATAAACAAGCAGCAAAAGCCATTACAGATAAAAATAGCGCTGAATTCAAAGGTAAAATGGATACATTGAACATGGTATATGACCTGTGGATTGAAAATTTTGGTGATTGTTACGAAATCCAAATGCAAAAAGCACATGATAACATGATGGATGAAAGCAAAAGATATAACGTAGCTTTTAAGAGTTATGAAAGTGCCTTTGCAACCATACCAGAAGCAAAAATTCAGTCTTATGATGTGGTTTATTATTTCAGAGCAACCTATTTCATGCTAAGTGGAAAATTGATTGAGTGCGAAGCAATGATGAACTTATACGAAAAGTTAAATGGTATTGCAGACAGAAAAATCAAAGAAAACCAAGATGCTGGAAATACTGGAGAAGTACAAAATTGGTTAACAGCTCAACAAACTATGGAATCTTACATTGCACCTTGTGCCAACTGTGAGCAATTGTTGAAAATCTATAAACCACAATGGGAAGAAGATAAAACTAACTTAGAGTTAGCAAAAAAGATTTATGGTAAACTAAGTAAACTAGATTGTGAAGATCCTATCATGGAAGAGTTAGTAACCTTCATGTATGATCAAGAACCAACACTAGATGCTGCTATTGCTTTAGGAAAAGCAATGTGGAAAAAAGGAGAAAAATCAAAAGCTAAAAAATATTTTGATGATGCTCTTGCAGATCCAAATGTAACTAGCGATCAAAAGATTGCAATTTGGTCTACATTAGGTAATGATGATCTTTCTAGAGGTAATTATAAATCAGCTTATAAGTATGGTGGAATGATAGGTGGATGTGATGGTAAATACATGCAAGCAAAGGCAGTAGCTGGAAGTGCAGGTGATTGTGCTACCAACAGAACCCAAAGAACAGCAGTTTATAGCTATGCACTTGATTTAGCAGAAGCGGCTGGAAGCTGTGTATCATCATCTTGGATGACAAATCTTAAAGCACAGTTGTCAACTAAAGCAGATCTTTTTTCAGAAGGTTTAAAAGCCGGAGATTCTTATGAAGTTCCATGTTGGGGAGTGAAAGCAAAACTTAGAGTAAAATAAAAACGCAAAATAAAATATTATCTTTATTAAACATTCCGGTTGCTTTGGCAGCTGGAATGTTTTTGTTTGTATCCTGCGGTAATACCACTGAAGAAATTAATAAAATGGTAATCAAAGATGATGGCCCCATGGAGGTTAGTGAAGGTGTTACCATGTTGTTTTCAGATCAGGGATTGGCAAAAATGAAGCTAGAAAGCCCATTAATGCATCGTTATGAATTGGAAGAAGGCAAAGAGATGAAAATGGAATGTCCCATTGGAATGAAGGTTACATTTTATGATTCACTGGGTCAAGAAGAGTCTCAACTTACCTCTAAATATGGTGTGTTATTTTCTAAGAAAGAATATATAGTAGTGCAAGACTCAGTAGTTTTTATAAACAATAAAGGAGAAAAATTGAATACAGATCTACTCCATGTAGATTTTAAGAAAGACTCTGTTTACACACATCAAAAAGTAACCGTATCTTCGCCTAAAGGAACCATAAGTGGAATGGGTATGCATAGTAATGGTAATTTTACTAACTATAAAGTGCATAACATCAATAATGGGGAAATAGAGATAGAAGATGAAGAACTAAATAACAAGGAAGATGAGTAAAGTACATTTATATTTAGAAAGATTTTGGTTTGGAATAGCAATCCTAGCAACAATTATTACTAGTATTTATGCGTTTCAAGATGGAATCTACAATACCAGAATATTTTGGTTGATAACTGGGATTTCTTGGGCAATGTTCTTTGTGAGAAGAGGAGTTAGAAAGCGCATGGATAAACATGCTAAAACAATGGGAACAAAAAAGAAATAATTAGATTAAAAGAAGAATATGTTTTTTACAGAAGAGCACGAATTATTTAGAAAAAGTATCCAAGACTTTTTACAAAAGGAAGTAGTACCACAAACAGATAAGTGGGAAAAAGAAGGTAAAATCGATAAGTCAGTTCTTATCAAAATGGGCGAGATGGGATTCCTTGGCCTTGATACTGATGAGAAGTATGGTGGTATGGGTACAGATTTTATGTACACTACTGTATTACTTGAAGAAATTGGGAAGGTTGGAGCATTAGGTTTTGCAACAATGATTGCCAGTCATGTATATTTAGCAATGAACTACCTTAATAAAGCTGGTTCTGAATTCATCAAGGAAAAATATTTAGCACCGAGTGTCACAGGACACAAGATTGGCGCTTTAGCCATGACAGAACCTTTTGCAGGATCTGATTTAAAAGGGATTAGAACTACCGCAAAATTAGAAGGTGATCATTACATAGTAAATGGATCAAAAACATTTATTACCAACGCTCATTATGGTGATTACATTGTAACTGCAGTAAAAACTGAAACAGGTATTTCTTTAATTGTCATTGACAATGAATTGGAAGGTGTAACTACAAGTAAGTTAGACAAAATGGGACTTAGGTCTTCTGATACTGCAGAGATTTCATTTGACAATGTAAAAGTGCCTAAAGAAAACTTATTAGGAGAAGAAGGAAAAGGATTCTACTATATGATGGAAAGCCTTCAGACGGAGAGATTGACTGTTTCTCAACTATCTGTTGGGGCTATGCAATATGCATATCAACTTGCACTTCAATACATGTCGGAGAGACAAGCATTTGGTAGAACAATTGATAAATTCCAAGTACTAAGACATAAGATTGCAGACATTGCCACAGAAATTGAGGCGTGGAAACAATTTATGTATGTGACAAGTTACAGGTTTACCAAAGGTGAATTTGTCGTAAAAGAGTGTTCTATGCTTAAATTAAAAACATCAGATTTATTAAACGAAGTCGCTTATGATTGCTTACAAATGTTCGGAGGATATGGTTTTATGGAAGAATACCCTATTGCAAGACTATACAGAGATGTTAGAGTTATCCCAATTTTTGCAGGTACATCAGAAATCATGAAAGAAATCATTGCTAAAATCGAGATTGAAGGAGTTGAATATAAGCCTACCTATAAAAAGTAAGACTTTTGTTCAAAACTCATTTTTGGTAAACCTTAATCTGTAAGCAATACTCAAAGTCTAGCATAATGTATTAGACTTAGTGTCTTGTTTCTATATCTCAATCACTAGTTTCAAATTTATCCTCCGTGAAGTTAAATTATTTGGAACAGAGTATTTTCTTCCAGAAACATCGGTTATCCAATTGTAATTGGTAGTATTGATAATATCTAAAAGATTGAATACTTCTAGAGAAACCCACATGCGTTCCACATTTTTAAAAATGGAGTTTTTACCAAATTTAGTTCTATCTGTGTGTGCTCCTATTAAATCTTTGCTAAATCCAATATCAACCCTTCTATAAAGCGCGCTTCTAAGCGTGTCTTTATATCTTTCTTCTCCAGGAGGCCCATATGGCAATCTTGTGCCGAATACAAGGCTTAAATTAACCTTAAATGTGCTCCATTTTATTTTTTCTGTATCCCATTCTTCTGGCATCTTATCTTGGAAGAATAAATTGAAACTTGCAAATTGATCAGTTGGCCTTGGAATATAACCCGGTTCTAAGGTTTCAGAACTTACCACAGAATCATTGCTAGTAAAACCAGGAACTATTACCTCGCCATCAGAATTATAGTTATTTACATAATAATCATCTAATATGTCCTCATAAGTTCTCAAAAAAGAAAGTGAAGCGTAAGACTCAATACCACTTACAAACTGTCCGTTAATTTTAAAATCCAAACCGGTAGCATATCCTTTGGCGTTGTTGACCCCATAATATCGGGTTCTTACATTGTCAATTTCGTAAGGAATAATATCTGTTAAGTGTTTATAATATGCTTCACCTGTAAACTTGAAACTTCTATCCCACATGAAGAAAGTATAGTCGGTACCAAAAACAAAATGAATAGATTTTTGAGCACGAATATTAGGATTAAGTTCGCCTTGTAAATTTCTAATTTCTCTATAAAAAGGAGGTTGGTAATAAAACCCTGTAGCTAATCTAAATACAACATTCCTTCTATATATTTGGTTATTGTGATTAAAAAACAAAGCAGGCGTATAAGATAAACTTGCTCTTGGTGAAAACACAGTTTGACCATTATAATCCCAGTAATGAGCCCTTACCCCTATTGTCCCATTTAGATATTTGTGTGTTTCAAAAGTTGTATCTACCCACGTTAAAACAGAGTCTCCTTCTATTAACAATGAATCTGTAAAATGATGTTGCTTTGACAATTGCCACCCTTTTCTGTTTTGAAGAAATCCTGTTACACGATTAGAAGAAACACTATTAATGGCTTTTATATTGTATGATAAATTTAATTCTTGATAAGGTTGGGCATTGGGGTCTACATAACCCACTGAGTCACTTGGGTGTGGAGCATTAAACCTAGCAGAGTCTAGAAAATTCCATTCATGAATTTGATCATTTATTATTTCATGCTGATATTTTGCTCCCCATTCAAATTTGTTATTTGCTCCCCAATTATAACTTCCCTTGTGATAGGCATTAGCAACTAATGCGTCAATATTATTTCTAGCATGTTCTAAAAAACCTCCCACACCTCTGGTGTAGGCTACATCTCCAAAATCATCACTTCCCAGGTCTCGTTCTAGTTCATCTAATTTGTATTCTCCTAATAAATCAAAGGATTCACTTTGAATAGTTCTAAAAACAGAGGTTACATAATTTAAAGTGATTTTTCCTTTCTTAGCTTTTTGTTGTAAGGATACTGCACTCATAAAGGTTTGAAACTGAGTAACCTCTTGTCCTTCATAAAAAACAGTAAATCTCAGCGCTTCATTAATGCTTCCCCAATTCGTTTCTCTACTTTGTGGAATCACTTGATATTTATTGTCAGCATATGATCCATAAACAGAAAGCAAGACATTTTCATTTATGGCAAAGTTGTACATACCCTGAATATCCACAAAAACTGGTTTATATTCGCCTTTAGTATCTAGCGCACCAAAAAGATATGAATTGGTATGATATCTTGCTCCCAATAAATAACTTGAACGGACACCTATCTTATCTTGTACATAGATGTTTGCTCCCATAAAACTAGCTTGAGCCGTTGCTTTAAAACTTTTAGGCTTGTGATAGTAAACATCCAAAACAGAGGATAATTTATCTCCATACTTAGCATCAAATCCACCTGCAGAAAAGGCAATATTTTCTACCATGTAGGGATTAATAAAACTAAGTCCTTCTTGCTGTCCACTTCTAGCTAAAAAAGGTCTATAAATCTCAATACCATTTACATAAATAAGATTTTCATCAAAGTTTCCACCACGCACATTATAACCCGCAGAAAGTTCTGAGTTTTGACGAACTCCAACATTTGCAAATTTTAATTGTGTTTCTAAATTGTCTGAAGGACTAGAAATACTACTAGGTTTTATTGGTTTGTAAACTTGCAGCCCCGAAGTTCCTGGGTCAATCGCATTTACTTTATATGGGTCTAAACTTCTAGTTTCAAGAATTACGAAAATATCCTCCACTTCGTTTTCTCCCAAAATGTATGTTTCTTCAAACGGTTGAAATTCTGCAGATGATATAATTAATGTAAAAGACTTACCAGCAGGCACAGTTAGGCTAAATTTCCCATTTTCATCTACTGTTGTTCCTATATCGCTCTTTTTAATATAAACATTGGCATCCTTAGCATAATAATTATTGATGTTTTTTACCGTACCTTTTATCGTAGCCGATTGACCATAAAAAGAGCATATAAAAACTCCTGAAAATATTACCAAAAATAGTGATCTCAATATTCTACCAATGTTGTTGAGGTCAAAGAACGAAAAAAAAAGTGAAATAGTGTGCTGAAAAAGATTGGTTGATTACGCAAACAAAGACATTATGAATAGTTTAACTATTATTTATCCTTTTTCTTAAAGTCTCCGTTCTTCCAAGCTTTAATAAACTTAGCCCAAGCAATAGGGTTCAATAAATTATTTGGCGGATATTGCCCCGCATAGTATAATTTACTTTGTACTTGCTGCATTTGCCAGTTGAAGTTCATCTGTCCATTCATTGGAATTTGTTCTGCATATGCCATCATTGCTTCATTATTGAGATTAGCTTCTGCTCTCTTATAATCATCATTAGGTATAACTGTATTTACAAAAGCATCTGCAAATTGTTCCTTACTAGGCCATGGATAAATTTTTGCCTCTTTAAGTAGTATAGTATCCGGTTGCATAACTTGTATCAAACTATAATTATCACCACTTATTAAAGTATCAGGAATATTGAAATATGAGGTTTTATAACCGATAGACGAAAAACGTACAGAGTCACCTACTTTTGCCACGAAAGAGAAGTATCCAAAATAATCGGATGTTGTTCCAGAACGAGTATTTATATCTATAATATGAGCAAAAGGAACAGGATTTACACTGTCGGATGAAACAATTACTCCACTAAATTGGATCAGACCAGAATAGTAGGCAGAATCAGTTTGTGAGAATCCTCTTGCCGAAATCAAAAGGAGTATAAAAAAAAGCGTATTTTTGAACCACATAGTTTTGAGTTAATGAGAAACAGATTCTCTTATTCTTCAAATTTACTAACAAATATGTTACCATTAATTGATTAATATCATGAAAACAGGAATTTTCAGTTTTTTAACACTTTTTACCGCTATCGGTATGCATGCACAGATTACCATATCTCATTATGATATGCCTACACCATCAAGTGTATTTCTGTATAACAATACTGGAGATTTAAATAGCGAAGATTTTTCTCTTACTGGTGCAAATTATAATTGGGATTATTCTTCAGCCACGTCTAGTGGAAATGATACTTTAAGCATTGTAACAGTTGGCTCCACGCCATTTGCTTATCAATTATATTTTAATAATCAATTTCAATATCCAGATCACAAATCAGATTATGCAGTGGAAGGTCAAGACATTGATGCTTTTGGACAAGTAACAATAACAGATAGGTTCAACTATTTTAAGGTTAATGGAAGTTCCTTGGAAATTACTGGGTTTGG